>JAFAPG010000567.1 GCA_019247235.1 Acidobacteriota bacterium | reverse complement strand
TGACTGCGAACTCGATTGACCTATGGCATACCCCCTATCGGTCTGTTTCCGATGATCTCCACTAGCTCCTCGACCACACTCAGGCACAACTTTGCAACCTCGGGCCGAACGGATTTTCTAGCGGTTGCAGTACGCGAGTCTCCAGATATGGCCGTCTGGACGGTTATGCCTTTCCAGACGACCTCACGTGGTAGCCCCACATTTACAGAGACGACCTTCATGCGCAGCCCCTGATTGTGCCAGTGTCAGACTGGCCTTCATGAGCAAGCGCGTTAGCAGCCTCCGCGATGATCGCAACAACTCCCTGCGGCGCCGAGGAAAGTGGAGTGTGGTCCACTTGTGCTCCAAGAATGTGGCCCCTTGCGCGACGGGCCATGAATCGCTGAGTTTCGGGAGCGATCATGCGATCCCGTTCCGCCACTAAAAACCAAGAAGGCTTTTCCTTCCATGCTGGTTTGATCATTTGCTCTTGTATGCACTTAACCGCGACCGGCTTTTGCGTTGCCGCCATCAGGAGAACATCGTCGGCGGAACTCTCTGGAGCGACGGCATCGCCGAAACCCTTCGCTGACATCCAGAGAAAACCGTACTCGTCAGGCACAAGCGGCGGAGCGCTCGCGTGAGCCGCAGCGCGATGAAGGAGTTCGCCGACGGTCTCCCCTTGGTCGGGGGCCATTGCGGCGATATAAGCGAGGCCTTTGACGCGAGGGTTTCCGCTACCCGCAGCGGTGATGACGGCGCCCCCATAGGAGTGGCCCACCAAGACTATCGGCCCACTTACCCTTTTCAGACTTCTCTGCACAATTGCGACGTCTTCAGAAAGAGAGGTTAATGGAATCTGTACTGCCACGACTTCCATGCCTTGGCGCCTGAGGGGCGGGATGACTCTATTCCAGCTGGATGCATCTGCCCAAGCAGCATGCACAAGTACTACGGCAGGGATTCTAAGATTGGTATCGGTCATTGTGCCCCCCGGGAAAAAAGCGAAATTGGCAGCCCCACAAACAATGCGTGTCCAAACACTCCGTTTAGAAAGAGGCCGAGGTGGAACATACTCGGCCCGACGGCCGATAGTGGAAGTACCAAGTAGTTCATGAAGAAATATACTGCGGCACCGTAGAGCAGACCGGCGGGCACCGCATGTATTTTCAAGGTCTCTAAGCGCCGACTGGCCAAGACGAATACCGCCGCAGCCACCCACGCGATACCGAAATGAAATATCGCCCCGAGGGCAGCAGTAGCTAGGCCGCCCTGGAAGGCAGATTGTCCCAGCGCGCCGCTTGCGATGTATTGCAGAACCTGAATGGGATTCAAACCTTGCGTACCGAAGGCAATCACGCCATCGACAGCGTCGAGTGTTCCAGCTACCAGGCCACCCCAAAGGATCGCCTGGACGTTCGTAAGAGCCAGCTTTTGAGTGAGAACTGTTACGTTGTTCATTTCTTCCTCCTATCTACGTCATTGAGTTTGCGGCTGAGAAAATCGCGAATGGCAGTTGCAATTTCGTGATTGTGCGTTTCGAGGGCAAAATGGCCGGTGTTGTAGAAACGCACCTCGGCATTAGGATTGTCGCGCCTGAATGCTTCGGCTCCGGGCGGCAGGAAAAACGGATCGTTTTTTCCCCAAACAGCTAGCAATGGCACACTTTTTGTCCGGAAATATTCCTGGAACTTGGGATACAGCGCGACATTGCTGGCATAATCCAGAAACAGGTCCAACTGAATCTCGTCATTGCCGCCTCGTGCTAAGAGCGCCGAGTCAAGCTCGTAGGCTTCCGGCGCAACCACTGTTGCATTCTCCACACCGTAGAGGTATTGCCATTTCGTGGCTTCCGGCTTCAGGAATTCGCGCAGGGCTGCGCGGTTTTCCGGGATCGGATCCTTCCAGTATTTCTGGATCGGATTCCAACCCTGGCTCAGACCTTCCTCATAGGCGTTCCCATTCTGCGAGATGATCGCGGTGATCCTCTCCGGATGCGCCAAGGCGAGCCGAAGCCCGACGGGAGCTCCGTAGTCGAAGACGTAGATTGCGAATCGATCAATACCAATGGTTTCAGTAAACCGCTCAATAACCTTAGCCAAGTTCTCAAAGCTGTAGCGGAACCGCTTACGGTCGGGCGCATCGGAAAAGCCGAAGCCGGGAAGATCAGGCGCTACCAGATGGTAGCGATCCGCCAACGCTGGAATGAGATTGCGAAACATGTGCGATGACGTCGGAAAGCCGTGCAGCAGCAGAATTGTAGGACCCTCCTTGGGGCCGTCCTCGCGATAGAAGATCCTGGAGCCGTCCACGACGGCTTGTTGATATGTGGTCATAATGACCCTCCTGTGTGATTGGGAGCCTTAGAAATCGCCACCGTCCAGCAGCGATTTAAGCGCCCATAGCATGTGATGTGCTAACCTGTAAATAGTTTCATTATCGGTGTTATAATAATTCACCGAGGTGCAGCGATGACGGCATCCAAATCGCTCCGAAAGTCCGAATGGAAGGACGGCTTCCTCTTTCTGGGCAATCAGTTGGCTTTGGATTTTCTGAATACGTGCCCAGTTCAGAACCGTGAAGCTGTTGAATTGCTCCCTGATTTCGACGCTCTCTTGCGCTGGTTTCAAGCGGCCGACCTTCTGGGTGCTCGTGAGCTAGCCACTCTCCGGCAACAGTGGGGAGAATCAGTCCGAGGCCAGCACGTCCTGGAACGTATGCGGGAACTGCGAGAAAGGTTGAGAATGGCGGTCCTTGCCTGGGAACGCGGTGGTGCAGTTCATCGGGGTGCAATCGGCGAGCTGAATCATTTAATGGCAGCGCATCCCATGCTTACGAGGTTAAAGGCCACTGGTATTACGTCCATAGCAGAGTTGTGGTTCGATCCAAGCCGACCCGAAGACTTGTTTGCTCCCCTGGCGCACAGCGCAGCCATGTTGTTCGCTTCGGTAGATCGGAATCGTGTCCGCAAGTGTGGACAGTGCGTGTTGCACTTCTCTGATACCAGCAAGAAAGGGACCCGGCGTTGGTGCAGCATGCAATTGTGTGGAAACCGACTGAAGGTTGCTGCCTACGCAGCTCGCCAACGCACTATCCATGACAACGGATTCAGATGACGCGATAACGCCCTGGGCCTAGCCACTGCACATGTTCAAGCGGTTGGCCATTCCGAATTTGACGCCCAGGGCTTGCACCTATCTACAGGCTATTCCGCAAGGGACTGCTTAGCTATGAAAGTCTGGCTGCCGGCGCTTGCTAGCGTCCCATCTCCCAATCAGGGCGCTCTTCATCAACTCACGCTTGTCGAACGGACCTCGCGTTTCGCCGACCCGGTTTTCACGTCGTCGAATTCGCCTTCGCCAACCCGCTCTTAGACAGTGATGCGGTCTGCCCGGATGTGACGCCAGCGCAGGGTGAGCACTCGCCGATGCGTAGTGATCCGAAGACGATCAATGTGACGACCGTTTTGGTGGCCTCGGGAAGAAGCTCGATGAGGTTGCCAACTGTTGGGCAACAGAATCGTCACTTGCATTAGTAACCTCAGTCCACAAGATTGCCGACAGCTGTGGAAGCAGAGCCTTGATCCCGCAGTAATTGAGATTCATTCCCGATTCGTTCTATCCTCACCCAAGATGTCCTTACCGCACTACAAGCGTCAAATTCACACTGTGACTGATCGCGCCGCTCGTGCCGGTCACGGTGATGTTATACGTGCCAGCAGGGGTTCCTGGGTCAAGCGCCTGGGTAGTCGCTGAGGCTTGGCTAGACGGACCTGAGGAGCCGGAACTGTTGGTGGCCTCCACTACGTAGTAGTACTTGGTCGAGGGCGTCAGTCCGGAGTCCGGATATGACGATGAATACCCGGATGGGTAACTCGCGATCTGACTAGAGGCCGAGGGCGTGAAGCCACTCGTCGTGCTTCGATAGATTGTAAAGCCTGTAGCCGCCTGCTGTGTCCAGTTCAAATTAATCTGATTGTAAGAAGCTGCCGTGGCTGTGAGCCCTGTGGGTGCGGACGGGAGTGTCCCGCCACCGCCTCCCCCGTTCGAGCCTCCACCTCCACAAGCAATGCCCAAGAGGAGCAAAAGGGTGAGCAAGAGTCGTGAAAGAGAGTGCTTAGTCCCGATGCCTCTATAGCCGATTAACAGGATAGCCGCGAATGGAAGCATCGACCCCGCCCAGAAAAGCTGGGAACGATCGCTCGAGCCTTTAGCATTCGGGATACCATGTGGGGCGGTCGTAGAAATCTGGATGTTAGCTAATCCTGTGATCGAAGTCGGGTCAGGCGAAATATTGCAGGTTGTCTCAGCGGGCAAGCCAGAGCAAGCATTCGCCCCGAACGATACAGGACTGGTATTAGACTGGAGGCCAACTATTAGGTGGTAAAAGGTGGAAAAGCCCGCCGAGACAGTCGCAGAACTCTGTTGGGCGGACAATGCAAAGTCATTTCCGTTTACCGTAACGAATGTGGCACAACAAGTACTTGCAGTCGGGTAATTGGCATCACCATTGTAGTTTGCAGAGTAACCGGCGGTAAAACTGGGCTTAATGATAAGGATACCCTGCAGGTCAAGGTTTCCCGTGTTGGGGTCGGTAACAGTAGTGTAGGAAATTGTTCCGGGAAGGGGGGCCAGGCTAATGAGGGGCTCAAAGAACGAAACTGTTCCTGTGGGGGCAATCGTCCGACTGCCGCCTAACACTGTTGCGGTCAAGCTGGTGCTAGAGCCAGAATTAACTGGGTTGGGGGATGACTGAAGATTTACTGTC
>JAFAPG010000665.1 GCA_019247235.1 Acidobacteriota bacterium | reverse complement strand
AAACTTTCAGAGCTGCAGAAGTCGTTGGGCAAGCTGCTTAAGCCGCCGGAAGCCGCAGAGATCGGCTTGGTCACCTTCACACCCGATGAGTTGGACTGGAACGATGAAATCAGGCTTGCCATTGAAAGCCGACTGGCATTGTCTCCCGATGCAATGACTGGTCTCGAAGCTAATCTGCGTTTTGGACAGACTGAGACGATGGCCTCCCGCATCTTCGGACGGCTTTCGGCGTGGCAAAACTGGATCTTCATTCGCCCTAACGCGGTGGGAGCAACGGGAGCACTAAAAGTGTACGGAACTGGTACTCGCGCCAAATTTGATTGGGAACGAGTCTAACCTATGACACAGGCATCGGAAACAGCACAGCAACCCATCGATTACTCCCAACACATTCCTAATAATGTGGATCTCGCGAATGACCGCGCGCTGCAGCGCGCACTTGAACGCTGGCAACCCGCGTTTCTGAATTGGTGGGAGGAAACGGGGCCCGCCGATAGCACGCGTTTGCAAGTGTATCTGAGAACTGCCATCAGCGTGGACCGGGATGGCTGGGCGAACTTCGGCTACGTGCGCATGCCGGAGTATCGCTGGGGAATCTTTCTCACCCCACGTGATGAAGTTCGCAAAATTAATTTTGGCGATCATAAAGGTGAGCCCGCATGGCAGGACGTCCCCGGAGAATACCGCTCGACTCTGCGCAGAATCATCGTCACCCAGGGGGACACGGAACCCGCATCTGTCGAACAGCAGAGATTCTTGGGAGCAACCTGTCCGTCCCTCTACGATCTGAGAAATCTTTTTCAGGTAAATGTCGAAGAAGGCCGGCATCTTTGGGCAATGGTGTATCTGCTGCATCGCTACTTCGGCCGTGATGGCAGAGAGGAAGCCGATGCTCTCTTAGAGAGACGATCGGGAGATCCGAACAAGCCTCGCATACTCACAGCTTTCAATGAAAAAACTAGTCACTGGTTGGCCTTTTACATGTTTACTTTTTTCACCGACCGTGACGGTAAGTTCCAGCTCTGCGCGTTGTCGGAATCCGGTTTCGACCCTTTGGCCCGCACCACCAGATTCATGCTGACCGAAGAGGCACACCACATGTTTGTTGGCGAGTCCGGTGTGGCGCGCGTGCTGCAGCGCACTTGTGAAGTGATGCATGAGAAAAAGCTCACCGATCCCGCTCAGGTCCGGGCGCAAGGAGTCATCGATTTAGAGACCATTCAGAAGTTTGTCAACTTTCATTACAGCGTAACTCTCGACCTCTACGGCGCGGACATTTCATCGAACGCGGCTTCCTTTTATACCGGCGGCTTGAAGGGACGCTATGAAGAAACCAAGATCAACGACGATCACTCTCTGGCAAGCGACTCTTACGCGGTTCAGGAAGTTGAAAATGGAAGAATTGTGGACAAGCAAGTACCGGCACTCACCGCCCTGAACGCTCGCTTGCGCGATGATTACACGCAGGAAATTCAGGCAGGTGTGGATCGCTGGAATCGTGTTCCTGAGAAATTTGGAATGGCATTCCGGATTGTGTTGCCGCACCAAGGATTTCACCGCAAAATAGGCAATTTTGCCGGCCAATACGTCAGCCCCGATGGCCATGTCCTTCCCCAGCAAGAATGGGAACGGCATTCTGCTGAGTGGCTACCCAGCGAAGAGGACCACGCGTTCGTAGCTTCGCTCATGCATCGAGTCCTCGACCCCGGCAAATTTGCCAATTGGATTGCGCCTCCGACTCGGGGCATCAAGAATCTACCGATTGACTTCGAATATGTGCGTTTCGACTGAGGAACTGTAGGTTGGAATTCACCCACGCTCGACCGAGTAGCGGCAAGGGATTGTTCAATCGTCTGAACGCCGTTCCGGCCTCTGCCCGTAAGCTTTTTGCGGTCATTGTACGCGAGGCGTATCACGGTCCTATTCATCCGAAGCCGAAGGGAGTTGCAACTCCCCCCGAGATCCTCGAGGCATGTGGTCTCGACGTAGGAGAATTTTATGCATTGCTCAACATCCTCAAAGAAGTATCCCTAATCACGGTCTCGAATGATTACCCGTTTGAGGAAATTGCGCTTTCCTCGGAGGCAGTGGACGCAGAGTTGGTAGCCGAACATTGTCGACGAGAAGGCATTCCGCTTGAAGACGCCTTTGTTAACGGCCTTGTAGGCGAACATCAGTATTGAATCCATGACGATCCCATGCTCGTTGCCATTGCAGCCGGAGGCCTAACTGACACTCCACGCGTTTTTGGTACCGGCAGATCAGCGCTTCTTTGAACATTACGAAGCCGGGAAAGTCTATGAGTTTGGCTCGATTACAGTCAGCCAGCGGGAGATGGTGAACTTCGCGCGACACTTCGATCCACAGGATTTCCATACCGATCCGGCCAAAGCTGCCACAGGTCCGTATAAGGGAATCATTGCCTCAGGATGGCATACAATCAGCGTCGCAATGCGGTTATATGTCGACCACTATCTTTCGCACATCGCCAGCTTGGGATCTCCTGGGGTCGACGAAGTCCGTTGGCCCACGCCGTTTAGGCCAGGAGACACATTGCGAATTCGCGTTACCATTCTGGAAGCGCGACCCTCCCGCACCCACAGCCATCGAGGCATTGTTCGGGCTCGCGTTGAGGGTCTCAATCAGCACGATCACAAAGTCCTTAGTATGGTTGTGATCAGCCTTCTCGGCCGGCGCGAAGAGCTCCCCATTCCCGCGAAGAGCTCCCCATTCCAAAGAAATGACGGCCGGTCTGGAAGCTGAAAATGTGCATGCGCGATCTTGTTCCTCAAATTCTAGGTGACATAACAAACTTCCTGATTCCGCCAGAAGTTTCAGCAGAGCGCTTCACGCGCCATATTACGGCGAAAAAGCTTTTGGAGACGAGTGGGTTCCTCACCTCCGAGTTGCTGCGATTAGTAGGCTGCGATTAGTAGAAGGATAGGCATTGCTAATCCATGCCTTCCAATGTGAAGCTCTTGCTCATATCTTTCCATGCAAGGGCCTTTATGTGCTTTCGACGGAATTCTTGTCGATATCATGGCCGTCAGCAAACGACCGCGACGTGCGGCGGCTTATCTGACGCAACTTGTATCGCAATATTTTGCCGGCAGCTGTCTTAGGCAGTTCGGGTAGAAATTCAATATGTCGCGGGTATTTGTGTGGCAAAATTCGCTGCTTCACAAACTCCTTAAGCTCCTTCGCTAACTCCAGCCCGGCAACATAGCCGGGTGCGAGAACCACGAAAGCTTTGGGAGTGTGGATGCCCAGATCCTCTTCAAAAGGAACGACGGCAACTTCGAAAACACAGGGATGCTCAATCAGCGCGCATTCAACCTCGATGGGAGAAACCCACTGGCCGGATACTCGAAACATGTCGTCGGCCCGACCTGCGTACCAGTAATAGCCATCATGATCTACGGTGTACTTGTCTCCCGTAACAAACCAACGGCCTCGGATCCTACTTTGAGTCAAATCCTGCCGATTCCAATAGCGTTGAGCGGTGCTTGGCCCGGCGACCATCAAGTCACCGATGGCTCCGACAGGAACCTCCTGCTCCGCATCATCGACCAGCCTAAGTTCGTAACCCGAGACTGCCTGACCAGTACTTCCCGGACGAACTTTGCCCGCTCGCGCTGACAGATAGATGTGCAATACCTCGGTGGAACCGATACCGTCAAGAATTTCCACCCCGAAGCGATTCCTCCAACGGCGAAAGACTTCCGCCGGCAAAGGCTCGGCTGCTGAGGCGGCCAGCCGAACCGAGCGCAAGTCATAGTCTCTCTGTTCGGCCTCCTGCAACATTGCCGCGTAGAGTGTGGGCACAGAGAAGAACAGTGTTGGCCGACCGGATTCTGCGGTTTCGAGAATCCCCTTTGCCTTGGCCTTCTCCGGATATAAGAGTGTCGTTGCGCCGACATGAAAGGGGAACATGAGCCCGTTACCCAGGCCATAGGCGTGAAACAGTTTGGAAGAGGAGAAGGTAATGTCTTGGCTCTGAATATCGAGAATGCCGCGCGCGTAGTACTCGCAACAATAGACCCAATCGCGGTGCAAATGCACAGCAGCCTTTGGCTTTCCAGTGCTACCCGATGTCCAGAGCCAGAATGCAGAATCATCTTTGCAGGTCTGGACCGCTTCAAGTTCAGGGGAGGCATCCTTAAGGAATTCATCCCAATGGCTGTAACCCTGGACAGGGTCACCGCAGATAATCACGTTTTTGCAATACCGCTGGCCCGCCAAGGCCCGACGAAATTCCGGAATATAACTCGAGTGTACGATTGCAAGTTTTGCACGGCTATCGTCAAGGAAATGGGCGTAGTCAGTGCTCCGCATTGCAGTGCTCGTCGGTACCGCCACGGCCCCGATCTTCATGACACCAAAGTAGGTAGAGACAAACTCCGGACTGTCGGGAAGCACCAGCAGTACCCGCTGCTCTTCTTGCACTCCCAAACGAAGCAAACTGTTGCCCACAAGATTCACCTCTCGAGCAACATCACGGTAGGTAAGTCGCCGAGGACCACTGATGATCGCGACTTTGTCGCCGCGTCCCTCCTTAAGGTGGCGATCCAGAAAATGATCGACCAGATTATATTGGTGGGGAACTACAAGACCGCCCAAAGCCTGCATCAGAGCCTGTCACTCCCTCTAGGAGTATTCGATCGTTGAAACCTGCCGGTTTAAGTTGTTCAACCCAGAAAGTTGAAACAGTCGAAGCAGTATAGTGCGTACTGCTTCAAAATGTCATCAACCAATTTCTAGCGCGCTGCATTATACTGCTCAAACCCGGAGGTCTTCTTGAATACCCGCGTGGTCGAGTCCAGCGTACCTAGATTGAGCAGTTATGTTGCAGGGGAATGGCGCGAAGGCAAGGGGGAAGAGCAGACCCTAGTGAATCCCAGCAGCGGTGAGGCGGTTGCGCGGTGCAGCACGGATGGGCTTGATTTGGGCCTGGCGCTAGACTTTGCTCGCAATCAGGCGGGGCCAGCCCTTCGCGCCATGACATTTGCCGCACGGGCAAACGTACTAGCCCAAATCGCCGAGGCGCTGGCCAAGCGTCGCGAACGCTGGTACGAAATTGCCAGGATCAATTCGGGCAATACGAAAGCAG
The DNA here is from genome assembly GCA_019247235.1 of Acidobacteriota bacterium. Taxonomy (GTDB): domain Bacteria; phylum Acidobacteriota; class Terriglobia; order Terriglobales; family Acidobacteriaceae; genus Gp1-AA145. The sequence goes on along the minus strand of JAFAPG010000665.1, from coordinate 4,649 downwards.
ACGCTGCCGTCGACATCGACGGATCCATAGGAACCCTCAAGTATTTTGCAAAACTTGGGGCAGGTCTGGGCAATGCGAAGATTCTCGTTGACGCTCCTGCAAGCCGTTTAACTCGCGATCCCAACTTTCAGGCGGTACACGTCGGAGTGCCTCTCCGGGGCGTGGCCGTGCACATCAATGCATACAACTTTCCCGCCTGGGGGCTCTGGGAAAAGGCTTCGGTCAGCCTTTTGTCGGGAGTTCCGGTTTTAACTAAGCCTGCTACCGCGACGGCTTGGCTTGCCCAGGAAATGGTCCAGTGCATTGCTGAAGCCGAACTCTTGCCCAAAGGTTCGCTCTCGATCATCTGCGGTTCTGTCCAGGACCTTTTCCATCACTTGAGAATGGGAGATGTGATTTGCTTTACCGGATCTGCGGCTACCGGTCAGATGATCCGTAATGATCCTGCAGTACGGTCGCGCGGAGTACGCATTAACGTCGAGGCTGACAGTCTCAACGCAACCATACTGGGTTTGGACGCCGAAGCAGGTAGTCAAGCGTTCAGTAGCTTTGTACGTGAAGTCGTGCAGGAAATGACGGTAAAGGCCGGCCAGAAGTGTACGGCGATTCGACGTATCTTCGTCCCGGTGTCTCAGTCGCATGTAGTTCGGGATGCGATCGCCGCCGAACTCCAGGAAATCAAAGTTGGTGATCCGGCTAATGCCGAGGTCAGAATGGGTCCGCTCGTGAACATGCCGCAGCGTCTGACGGTGGCAGAGGGAATTGCGAGGTTGAGGGCCGAATGTGAGGTGGCCTATCGGGAAGATCCTCTCAAGATAGTCGATGCCGATGTCAACAGAGGAGCATTCGTTTCCCCGACACTGCTTTATGCCAATCGAGGCAACCACTCTCAGCTGTGGAATGAGCTCGAGGTTTTCGGGCCGGTTGCGACCCTGATCCCCTATGGTGACCAGGGTGAGGCGTTCTCGATTGCAGCCCAGGGCGGGGGTTCACTGGTGGCCTCAGTGTTCAGCGCAGATCCGACCTTCATGACGGAAGCAGCGCTTGCACTGGCAGCCAGTCACGGTCGAGTCCTTCTGGCTGATCCTTCCATTGAAAGTTCGCACACCGGGCACGGAATCGTGCTGCCCTCCTGCCTTCATGGTGGGCCCGGCCGTGCAGGCGGTGGGGAAGAATTGGGCGGATTCCGAGGCCTATGGTTTTATCATCAGAGGGCGGTGCTACAGGGTTCCTCCGCAGTGCTCAATAAGATCACCGAAATCGCGGTGAATCCGCCGTCTGCGCAGTCCTAAGAATTGCGCCTGAAGGGATTCGATACAGAAGCAGGCCAGCGCTGATCCTTGATGATGAAGTTGAGAGCACGCACGAGCCGCGCCTCTGGAACTCACGATGCTCTGGGGTGCACCCAAGTTTTGTCCTGGCGCCCGCCGCCGCGTTCTGTCCGAAACACATAGCGAACCGTCTTCAAGAAACTTAGAATCGCAGGAGAATTTTCCCGTGCTCTCCACGCCACCTGCACGTCCAAGTTTGCTCCGGGCTCCTGTAGTGGCACCGCCGAGAGCTGGTCGACAAACAGAGGATGGCAGACGGTCGTGCCGGTTCCAGGGGCGGAGCTCACGCCAAGGTAGATACCTTTTCCCGAAGCGATGAGCATGGCGCCAGCCTCTTCGTATGGAAAACTCGAACTTTGAGTGACTTTCGGACTGACACCAGCTCTTCGATAGAGGTCCAATATTTTGTCGTAGAGCGCCGTTGAGAAACTGCGGTCGTGTATGAGGAGCGGTTCAAAGGCCAACTCGGCCAATGTCAGCGACTTCTTTAGCGCCAGTGGGTGTTTTCGACAGATAATTACCTCGAAGTGTTCCTTGACAATCGGTTCGCTCATAAGTCCGGTATCAACAGGGGGTCTCATGAATCCGACATCAATCATGCGTTCCCGCAGAGCGTGATTTTGCCGCGTGGAAAAAATGTCATGCAGCTCAACCTCGACCGAGGGAAAATGCTTGGAATGTTCTGTGACGGCGGCATTCACATGCTCCCCTAATCCCATGCCAATACCAATCCTCACCACCCCAGCCTTTCCTTGCGCGGCAAGACTTGCCATATCTTTTAGCCGAGCTGCATGATCTATCAGAGACTCGGCCTCGGCCAGTAACGCCCGACCGGCGTCTGTCAGGTGCACGCTGCGTTTATTGCGGACGAACAATCGCAGACCTAACTCGCTCTCCAGTTGCTGAATCTGTCTGCTCAAAGGGGGTTGGCTGATATTCAAGCGGCGGGCAGCGCGGGAAAAGTTTAGTTCCCGGGCCAAAGCCGCGAAATAGCGCAGTTGCCGAAGCTCCATGCGAGGAATGATGTTATACCCAATCCGTATGTTTTGACAATCGCTGCCGGAACCATCGTTCATTTGCGCAAATTGTTGTGGATTTCGGCCAAAATTACACAATTCATAAACTACCTCGAAGCGAATCGCGCTCGCTGGTCTGGTTATGTCGTTCTGGTATTACTGTTCTCTGAAAATAACATTGGACACAAAGGCCTTCGTCGGTCAAAAGTATTGCGCGCATTTTTTCCTAGGTTGCGACACAATCTAGATCCCGTCGTGGGGTGCACATGAAAGGTTTTTTTCGAGTCACTATGCTGGCGGTGATGAGTGTCTCTGTTTACAGCCAGACGCCAACCGCAACCCTTTCCGGTTCGGTACGCGATAGCTCCGGCGCAGGCGTGCCGAATGCGAAAGTCACCTTAACCAATTCCGCCACTGGCGTCTCTCGCGCCATAGATGCTGACGACCGAGGTCGCTACAGTTTGACGAACGTCGATCCTGGAACCTATCAACTGCGAGCCGAGCACGAAGGTTTCAAGGCCGCAGTTGAGGAAGGCGTGCTCCTCACCGTGGGTGGAGCAACTGCTCTCGATGTCACCCTGCAGGTCGGTTCGGTCCACGACGTGATAACAGTGACCACGACTGAGCCGTTGATCGAGACGACCACGGCGAATGTGAGTACACAGGTTGCCGAGCAAACCATCGAGTCGCTGCCCGTGCTGGGACGTAACTTCGTGGATTTTGCAAAGCTATCCTCGGGCGTCGCTCCCGGTCGCGAGAATGTGGGCGGCGGAGCCTTCAAGGAACCCGACACCGGCGTTGGCCAAGCCGCGGCTCCGCGTCTCTCGTTTGCCGCGCAGCCGGAACTCAACACCATGATTCTGGTGGATGGCGCGAACAATGTTCAAACATTCACGGGGTTGCCGCGCATCACGCCTTCGCAGGAGGCGGCCCGGGAGTTTCGGGTCTTGAATAGCACCTATGACAGTGAGTATGGGCGAGCCTCAGCTGGGTTTGTAAACATCGTCACCAAATCAGGTACGAATGATCTTCATGGATCAGTCTATTTTTTTGGTATGAATCAAGCGTTGAATGAACCCTATCCCTTAAATCCGGGCGATCCCCGTTTGCAGCAGAACCAGTACGGCGCAACTCTGGGTGGACCGGTGAAAAAGGATAAGACATTTTTCTTTGCCAACTATGAAGGGCAACGCCGAGCACAGACAAACCAGTATTCGACGGTTGTTCTCAGCAACATCGCCGCCATCAGCGCAACCAAGGCCAATCTTGGTTTAACACCAGAAAACCTCGGCCTATTGCATACCAACGACTATGACGGTTTCTTAGGCAAAATCGATCATCGTTTCACCGCCAATAACTCTGTTTCCGTCCGGTACAACATGCTGCACTCGATTGCCGACGGCTTTCTCGGGGGTAACGGTCGAGGATCGCCAGCTCCATCGACGGCCCGCAACAATACTGTGAACGACCAAACAGTTATGGTAGGTGACACGGCGATTGTGAAGCCTTGGCTGGTGAATGAGATCCGGGTTTCTTGGTCGCGACGCACGTTCGACTTTCCCTCGGCTTTCAACGACCCCGACCTTGAAGTTCCGAACTTGTTGCTGACGGGCAAGAGCACCTCCGACGTCGATTATTACCGCGAAAATATGACCCAAGTCACAGACAACGTTTCCTACCTGGTGGGGGCGCACCAGTTCACGTTCGGTGGGGAATTCGAGCGATTCCTCGATCGCTATCAATGGAATTTGTTTTTCCCAGCTCGCATATTGTTTTCAAATTTCTCTTGCTTCCTGGCCCAGGAGCCAGCCTGTGCGAATTCCTTCGGCGCGTCGGCGAGCGGCGCTCCTTTCAACAACGGCCTGCCCGTGCCGGTCCAATTCTGGACGCCGATTCTGCAGGGCTCCGCCGGATATCCCATCGTGACTGTCACGCACCCCTCAGCCGGGCGGAATGTGTTCAGCAGTAACGTTCCTCCTGCCTGGTTACCGAATACGTTCGGCGACATTGATCACAACGGCTACGGTTTCTTTGCTCAGGACCAGTGGAAGGCATCGTCTCGATTGACGCTTACCTATGGTCTGCGCTACGACGCTGAGAGTTATCCTTCGCAGTTCGTTCCCAAGGAACCTTATAACGGTGTGCAGCCGCGTGTTGGGCTGGCACTTGCCATCACTGATCGCACCGTGCTCCGCGCTGGCTTTGGCCTATTTGATGGACCGCTGGTTTCGAGCATTGGACAAGACTTCGCAACGTCGCAGTGGCTCGGCGAAGGTCCACTGCCCAATGCCAATACCCTGGC
>JAFAPG010000261.1 GCA_019247235.1 Acidobacteriota bacterium | reverse complement strand
CGTGGATACAAGAAGTACAAGACTACGCGTCGATACGCTTGCGCCGGCTAAACCTTTAGCACTGTCTCAAAGCTGCCCTGCTCGGGAACCTGGCCCGCCAAAATCAAAAATCCGTACAGGTTCCTTCGTAATCTCGCGCCGCCGATTCTCCACTACGATACTTCGTGTATGGCCCTTTCCCCCACGCCGCGCACGACTCGACGTGCCCTCCGTGTACAACTTCCCGGCATGCCCCGGGCGACGATCCGATTTGAGGACGGGCAACGCCCCTCAGCTAGACTTCAGACCATTTCTATAACGGGAGGTTTGCTGCGAGTTCTGAAGCCCCTCAGTCCAGGAGCGGTCGTTGAAGTGATGGTCTGGACTGATGCCGGACCAGTGTTAGGCATGGCTGTACTACTCGATCCCTGTTCGGGGCGGCTAGCGATAGGGTTACAGCCTTTTCGCTTCGTCGCGATGGACGACACAGATTTGCGCAGATTGCGCATCGCAATTGCATCATGCCAAAAGTTCATTAGGGCATCTCGCATAGATCCAGCCAAAAGGCTCTAGGATGGTATGGCGCAATTGAACCCTGCTCGGCGCCCCTGTTGGCGCTCCGTCATCGAGACGTCGCCGCGGCTTTCGCGCGAAAGATCTAGGAAACTCTAATCGCTCCCAAAAGCCAACAGGTCCTCATAAAGATGCGAGGAAGAGGCCCTGAAAGGGCGGCCGTCTATGAATTGCGCGTATGTGTCTGAACTGATCTCCAGTGCAGCGAGAATAAGGGCGCGGTAAATCCGGCTTGGAATTGAACAGCGCCCGGTTATCTTAGTCGCGTGGGCCGAGGCCTTGAGGCCGACTTGCGCATTCGGTGTTTTGCACCCCATTCGGCCATGAGCACGAGCACCGGCACAAGAGTCTTTCCATAGGGAGTTAAAGAATATTCCACGCCGTCCCACCGCTTTCCCGAGGCTTGGCGAGACACGATGCCGTCTGCTTCAAGTTCTCGCAATTCCTCGGTGGCTACCTTTCTGGTGGCTTCCGGCAATTCGCGAAGCAGTTGCCCAAACCGGAGTGGTTTCGCTTTTAAGGCGTTCACGATGATGGGCTTCCACTTGGCTCGAATCACGTCGACGGTTACTCTCACCTGACACTCTGACAATTTCATTTCTGTAAATCTCTCCGGTTACAAAAATGTGCGTACTAGACGGTTTCGGGTTCACGGCAAATGATATCTATCTAGCGATCACTGCGCCGCCCCCGGGCGGCAGCGACGAACATAACCTGAATAGTTCTCTGATAGTGAATCGATAGTACCCACCTCATCGGGTAGGTTCAGCACCACCCGCTTGGGGGAAGTGCACATGCCTTGGTCGCGATACTGTAACCACACATGAGCTGCAGCGACAGGGCAGCTCGGAGCAGGAAAGAAGACCCAACGACGGAATGTACACCATGTCACACCCGGTGAAGAGGATGTGAAGCCCCAGGGAGATGTCCACATGGTTGTCGAATACACCCGCTATCGAATCGACAAGGAGCGACATACAGCATTTCTGCAAGCCTACCGAGATGCACAGCAATTCCTGCAAGCATCGCCGAACTGTATCGCCTATGAAATGACGCACTGCGGTAAAGAACCCGAGCGGTTCATACTGCGGATCGAATGGATCTCCACGGAACGTCACCTGCACGGGTTTCGCCAGGAAGATAATTTCAAGAAGTTCTTTGCGCTGGTTCAGCCCTTTGTCGCAAACATTGAGGAGATGCAGCATTACGAGCTCACCCCAATAGTCGGTAGCGGCGGCGGTCGCGGGCAAGCATCGGTTGCGTAGACCGCAATTATGTGGGGAAGAGTTCTTGTCTTTTATTCAGTGACGGTCGTGGCCGGGATGATTCCAGTCCGCGCGGATGGTCAGGAAAAACCAACGCCGGTCCGTTCTCCCTATCTTCTCCCACGATATAACGAGAACTGGAGTTTCCTAGGTGATCCGACCCAGCGCACGGATTTCTGGGATCCGCTAAAGTTCATCCCGATCTCCTCTGACGAGAACGCCTATCTTTCGCTGGGCGGCGAAATCCGGGAAGCTTACGAGCGTTTCCACAACACAGGCTTTGGGCTTTCCACCGAAGACCCCCAAGGGTACTCTCTTCAGCGATATTTATTTCACCTTGATTTTCATTACGGTTGGCGCTTTCGGGTCTATGGTGAGGTTGCCAGTTCTCTCGAGTTTGGCAGAACCGGCGGCCCGAGACCTGTAATTGACCGAGACAAGTTCGATGTTCACCAGGGGTTTTTCGATGTCGTTCTGCTCAACCGCGGCGAGGCGGCGTCTTTATGGTTGCGGGCAGGTCGGCAGGAAATGGCCTTCGGCTCAGGTCGATTGGTTGCTTTACGCGAAGGTGCGAATGTCCCTTTGAGCTTCGATGGTTTGCGATTGTCCCTCGCTTTGCGGCCATGGCAGATTGATGCTTTTGCGGCGCGGCCCACTCAGAACAACCCGGGTATTCTCGATGACCCTCCTCAACATGATTTCTCCTTCTGGGGCGTTTACACGTCTCACTCGCCGGCGTCTCATTCAGGCAAGCCGAGCATCGATTTCTATTACTTCGGACTGGACAGAAAGCATGCTGTTTACAATCAGGGTGCCGGCCACGAGATTCGCCATACCTTAGGCTCGCGCATATGGGGACGCCAGGGAAAGTGGAGTTACGACGATGAGGCCACATATCAGATAGGAAGCTTTGGCTTAGGGAAAATTGCTGCCTGGCGGCTAGCGGGAGATCACGCCTACACATTTTCTTCAGTACGTTGGAACCCTCGGCTCGCGCTTGCCGCAGACATCGCCAGTGGCGACCGTGACCCAGCATCTGCGAACCTGCAGACGTTCAACGCTATGTTTCAGAGTGGAACCTATTCCGGGCGCGCGCAGATTCTTGGCCCCAATAACACCATACGATTGGAACCTTCATTGGGCCTCGCTTTCGCAGAAAATTTTACGCTCTCGACAGGTTGGGGGTTTTACTGGCGAGAAAGCGTGAATGATGGTTTATACGGAATTCCCGGCAACCTCATTGTGCCCAGCAACGGAGTGAAATCCCGTTACGAGGGCAGCCGTCCCATTATGCAAATTGATTGGCAAGTCACCCGACACGTTTCGCTTGACGTGAACTACATCTATGTCTTCAACGCTCATTTTGAAGAACAGTCCGTACATGGAACCTCAAACATGAGCTACATCTCGCCTTGGCTTACATTTCGCTTCTAGGAGAAACGCTCGCAATGTCTCAACTAGATCTGGTCGTCAATGGAAAAACCAGAACCGTCGACGCAGATCCTAGCACGCCGTTGCTTTGGGTGCTGCGTGATCATCTCGACCTAACCGGCACAAAGTACGGCTGCGGCATCG
>JAFAPG010000236.1 GCA_019247235.1 Acidobacteriota bacterium | reverse complement strand
ATCTTTTTGCGCGTTCCAGCCACTGCTACATGAGCCGGGTGAACCGCCGTTTCCAGCAACGGGGATGAAGAACGCTTATCCAAACTTAGATAAATTCCCACCCAACTGTAGTGTCGCCCTTCGCAGAGCACGGTGGCGATATCTTCGAGCGGGGAACGGTGAAAAGAAGGCTGATTATTCTCGATGATGCGCTTGATCGCGGCGATGATTTGCTGGGAAGACAGATAAGGTTTCACGTGGTCCTAGACGAGACTGGAAAAATTCCTAAGTAGTCTATCTTTCAGCCAGCACTCGGTCAATCCGAATGCCTCTCGGACCTCTCAGGCCTCTCGGGCTTTTCACGGTCGAGTTGAACGCGCACGGTTCGTGGATATCGCGGCGTTCAAGAGGAGTTGCCGCCTTACTGCTCAGGCTTTTTTGTAGTCTGCGGCTGCCTTGCCGACTGCTTGAGTTCGGCAGGATCGGGACGAATAACGGAAAGATTGGGGGGCCCGTCGGGATGAATACCAAAGTCCCACACGTAACTATTCATGCCCTCCTTACCCAGCATCTCGGCGACAACGTATTCTCCTGGCTGGAGGGCCTCTTTGGGCGTAATTTTTACCCAACCTTCTCCCAGCTGCTCGGCGGTGGAATTGACGGATTGCTGTTCCTGGGTGACTTTACCGTAGATAGCAGTTTTAATGGCACCCACGATCCGTTTGTCGCCTTTGACTTGAACCCGAAGCACTCGGAAGCGGTCCCAGGGCAGCTCGTGAGGCTCCTTGTTAGAGGAAGATTGCCCCTCTTCCTCCTCAGAATCCAAATTCAAATAGAAGGCCGGCAAGGAAGCGTGCACCTGGACCTTTGCACTCGGGCCGGCAAGCTCAATGGTGTGCTTGGCGCCGGCAACAGGATTGATGGCTGCTCGGAGCACATTGCGGCCTACGTGGCGGTTGACTTCGCCATTGCTTTGCTCAAGCGGCACCAGCTGCGGCTCGGTCAAATAAGTATCGAGCACATAGACTCCGCCCTCGGGAGGAAGGCGTAAACCTGGTGCGACGTGGGGAGACTTTGCCTCCTCCTCCTGGCGCGCAGCCTCAAGTTCTTTGTCGAGCTCGACCGCATGCGGTGACCTCCTGTGAGCCCGTCGATCCCGTTCATATTGATTCGTAGCATCCCAGTCCACCATGGAACTGGGAACGTCCTCCCATTCTGCGCGCTCGGCGCTGTAATAGTGCACCCGGTCTGCTTGCACCTCCCATTGGGTAACCACCTGATAGGAGCCATCCTTCAGAATCAGACGTTTCGCATTGTCTTGCGCCGGGGCTAGCGAGCGCCAACCGCACACGAGTCCCAAAACCAGCAGAAACAACCAACCTGCCCGCAGAATAAAAGAGAACATCAACCATAGTTTACTGCCGAGCGCTGTTGCCGGAAGAAAACTTCGACCACCAGAGTCGGCTGGCCGGGCAAGAGCCCCGGCAAATAAATGCATTTCCCTACCGTCTGTTTTTTGTCATAATTGATCGTGCACACCAGCCTGCACAAATTTCCAACAAAATTCAGGGCGAGGAAACGATGTCGGCTAAGTACATCTTTGTGACCGGGGGCGTGGTCTCTTCGTTGGGAAAAGGGCTGGCCGCGGCGTCTATCGGATGCCTGCTTGAGAGCCGCGGCATTAGCGTGAATCTGATGAAGTTTGACCCCTATTTGAACGTTGACCCCGGCACCATGTCGCCATTCCAGCACGGCGAGGTGTTTGTGACCGACGATGGTGCTGAGACGGATCTTGACCTCGGCCACTATGAGCGTTTCACCCACGCGCGCCTCTCCCGCGACAACAATTGGACGACCGGCCGCATTTACGAACAGATCATCGCCAAAGAGCGACGCGGGGATTACCTGGGAAAAACCGTGCAGGTTATTCCTCACGTGACCAATGAGATCAAGTCGGCCATGAAGAAGGTGGCCCAGGATGTTGATGTCTGCATCGTCGAGATCGGCGGAACCGTGGGAGATATCGAATCGTTGCCATTCATTGAAGCGATTCGGCAAATGCGTCAGGAACTAGGCAGGGAGAATACGTTATTCGTGCACGTGACACTTGTGCCCTTTATTGCGGCGGCGCAAGAGCTAAAGACCAAGCCCACCCAGCACTCGGTGAAGGAGCTGTTGAGTGTGGGAATTCAACCCGACATGCTTCTCTGCCGCACCGACCGTTTCTTATCGAAGGAGATCAAATCGAAAATAGCCTTGTTCTGCAATGTAGAAGAGGAGGCGGTAATTACCGCCAAAGATGTCGATTCGATCTATGAAGTTCCCTTGGTCTTTTCTCATGAGCGGGTCGATGCCTTGGCCCTCAAATATCTACATCTGTCGGCCAAAGACCGAGACCTAACACAGTGGGAGGAGCTGGTTCATCGAGTCTATAACCCGAAGGACGACGTGAACATCGCCATTGTCGGTAAGTATGTTGAGTACGAGGACTCCTACAAGTCGCTGAAAGAGGCGCTGATTCACGGTGCCCTGGCTCACAATCTGCGGCTGCAAACCAGTTGGATTGAGGCAGAGGGCCTGGAAGGCGGCGAGCGCGCATGTGAAGAACAGCTGGGCCATTACGACGGAATACTGGTGCCGGGAGGATTCGGTAAACGGGGCATAGAAGGCATGCTCCAGGCCATCGGGTATGCCCGCCGCAATAAGGTGCCCTATTTCGGTATCTGTTTGGGCATGCAGACCGCCTGCATCGAGGTGGCGCGCAGCCTGGCAGGCTTGCAGAAGGCCAATTCCAGTGAATTTGATCCCGCTACACCCCACCGGGTCATTTATAAATTACGCGAACTGCGCGGAGTAGAGGAGTTGGGGGGCACGATGCGCTTGGGAGCGTGGACGTGCAAGATTGAACCTGGCACGCTGGCGCACCGCATCTACGGAAAAAACGAAATTAGCGAACGGCACCGCCATCGCTACGAATTCAACCGGGAATATGAAAGCATGCTGACGGCTGCGGGGTTGCGGATTTCCGGCGCGACTCCGGACGGGACGTACGTAGAAATCATCGAATTACCCGATCACCCCCACTTTATTGGCTGCCAGTTCCACCCTGAGTTCAAATCCAAACCGCTCGAGCCGCATCCGTTGTTCGAGAGCTTTGTGGCTGCATGCTACCAAAATGGACAAAAGCGGCGGACGGATAAAGAAAGCGCTGACGTCGAAATGTTTCATCGCCCCATCAAAGTCGGGGGACGCTAAGCGCGATTACGGCGACTCGATCTTTGCGCATGAGACCAGCAGGGCAAATTGGTGGCCATCTCCTTCCAAGTCGAATCCATCCGTATCGGGTCTGGTGACCTGTTCCTCGTTGCCGGCCCCTGCGTTATCGAAAGCGAGGAGCACGCGGTCTTCATGGCTGAAGTGATCAAAGGCGTGACTCGCTCGCTTAACCTGCCCTTCATCTTTAAGGCATCGTACGACAAAGCCAATCGGACCTCGATCCGCAGCTTTCGCGGGCCTGGGCTGATCGAAGGTTTGCGCATCTTGAAGAAGGTGAAAGATGAAGTCCACGTTCCCGTGCTAACCGACGTACATGATGCTAAAGACGTAGCGCGAGTTGCGGAAGTGGCGGATGTGTTGCAGATCCCGGCATTTCTCTGCCG
>JAFAPG010000233.1 GCA_019247235.1 Acidobacteriota bacterium | reverse complement strand
GCTCGTTGCTGCTCCCTTCATTCCCGTGCCTCCCCCGGGGTACGGCGGAACCGAGCTGTTCGTCGGCCACTTAGCCGAGGGTCTTCAGCGCGAGGGCCAGGACGTCGTCGTTTATACCAACGGCGAATCAAGCGTGAAGGTCGAGCGCCGCTCGTTGTATGAACGTTCGCTCTGGCCAATCAAACACGCGGAGGAAGCTTGGATTCGAGAGCTGAACCACAGCGCGTGGTCAATTCAGGATGCTGCACGAGAGGCTGACATCATACATGTGCAATCGGCTATGGGGATCTCTATGGCGCGATTCACCAAACGGCCCCTAGTGCTCACTCTACATGGTCCGCATGAGCCTTACCTGAGCGAATATTACTCCCATTATCCCCAGATCCATTATGTATGCATCAGCAATGCCCAACGCCGAACCGAATCCATGCCGAAAATGCATACCATTCATCACGGCATCGACCTGGCGAGCTATCGGCTGGTAACAAAGAAGCAGCCCTACCTGAGCTTCATTGGCCGAATTGCGCCCATCAAGGGAACACACCTGGCGATTGAAGTCGCGCAGCGCACTGGCATTCCCCTGAAGATCGCCGGCGATGTACAGCCGATCTATCGCGAATACTTTGAAAAAAAGATCCGACCGCAAATCGACGGCAAACTGGTGGAATACATCGGATTGGCTGACCTAAACGCAAAAAACGAGCTGCTAGGAAACTCTATGGCTATGCTATTTCCGATCTTGTGGAACGAGCCCTTTGGGCTAGTCATGGTGGAGGCAATGGCTTGCGGCACCCCGGTGCTGGCGATGCCGGGAGGGTCGGTTCCTGAGGTCGTGCGAGATGGAATTTCTGGTTTTCTCTGTCGTTCGGTGCGGCAAATGTCCGAGCGCCTTCAGAAACTGAGCTTCGATCCAGTATCCGTGCGCCGCTATGTTGAAGAGAATTTCTCGGTCGAACGAATGGTCAAAGGTTACATGAAACTTTATCAGCGGGTGCTCGACGACGCTCACGACCGCCCCGATACGAGTCTTGCTTTGACCGGGTAAGAACGATTTCCAGGAGGCGAGCAGTCGTTCGATCGGTTTGACATTTTCAGGCGCGACAATCAGATTTTCCCCCTCCAGTGCTTACCGGTTCCTACCTAAAAGAATGGTTTCGTGCCTTCGGGGATAAAATCCAGTCGCTATTTGCGGCTGTTTCCACCTGCCATCCTGATACGCAAGAAAGCGGTGGAATCGGCGACCAGCGTTAGAACTGCATCGGTCTGGTGTGGCATCCTAAGCCGGGGCGAAAGCCGGATCGGCTCTGTCCCGAACGACAGAGCTTAGTCCCGCGCCTGCCTTTTAGGGGTGTGTCGAAGACTTCGGCCTTCGATTAAGCGAAAGAGCTCTTCGGCCAGGTTGGTGGCGTGGTCACCCGCCCGTTCAAGAGCTTGCGCCATGAGCAGCACATCGGCGCTGTATTGCATCTTCGGATTTTTTTCGGTTTCGAAGTGGCGCCGAAATAATGATCGATAGACCCGATCGATTTCATGATCCGCTCTCAGTATGTAACTAGCCGGCTCCAACTCACGTCGTGCGAAACCTTCGCGAATCTGACGCAGCATCTCCTCGACGATCCCGAGCATTTCAAGCAGCTCTTGTGAAGCTTGCTTGGGCAAACGATTTTCGAAGTTTTGTGCCCGCTGCCCTACCCACCACAACAGGTCGCCGATACGCTCGAGCTCGTTACTAAATCTGAGACACGCAAGCAGTTCGCGGGCTTCGGGCTCACTAACCTGAGTGATTGCGGCGGGTAGCCGTTCATCGATCTGCCGCTCGATTCGATCAAGCTCTTTCTCGCAATCGCGCACCGCCAAGAGCGCCATTCGCGAAGAGTTGGTGAGGAAATCTCGAAGATTGAAAGCGGCATCGTTCGCAATCAGACATGCGTGCAACGCCAACTCTGTCAACCCATGCGTCTCGCGGCCACGAACACTCTCGCTTTTTCTGCGTAACATTTTTCTACTTGCATTGCCGCACCCAGGAAGTGCGCTCGGAATCGTGTTATTGTCATCCTCTCAAATGGCTTCGGGTGGTATCAGCTTGCCGCTCACTTCAGGCTGCGTTTCTTCGCCCGTCATCGGTTGGGACGATGAAAACCGGGCGTTGGTAGGCAAGTTCAAGCAAATGTCTGGCCGCTGCCAAATGCTCGGCCAGAGCAGTATACTCGCGATATCCTTCGGCGCGAATCTTGACTACCGGCTGCGCAGCTTCTACGCTGACGCGGCGTATTTGATTGTCCCGCTGCCAGTCACAGGCGCAGGCAAGCCTTAAAATTCCTGCGAGATATTCAACCAGACGCTGTTTGGATGGTGAAAGAGCAGCAAATTTGGTGTGGGTGTCTCGGGGTAGGGCGCCACGATGGTACCGGACCACGGCCGCGGTGGCGTGAATCTCATCAGCACTCCAGCTCAAGGGCGGAACAAGCCTCCGGATCAAGCGAGCGGACTGCTTGTGATGTCCGCGGTTACTCTTGGAACGACCCACGTCGTGCATGTAGGCGGCGGCTCGTAAGATGTCGCGATATTTATTCCACTGGGATCGGCCGTGGAGAATCCCGGCCGCTGGCAAGCCATCGTAAAGTTGAGTCGCAAGCTGGGCAACGTGCTCAGCATGTGAAGTGTTGGTGTCGAGGAAGGATGCCCAAGTCCGCAAGCGCTCGAGACTCAGCGAACGGAGCTGATCGGGAGCAGGAAGGCTGCTCCGCCAAACCGGCCAGCAGGATTGCACGCCCAGCATCTTTTGGCGGTAACCCTCTAAGCGGCGAGAGCGTTCTTCCTGTACACGCGTGTGCCACCGCTCCCGCGTCTCCGAGTCGCGGAATACTTTGACGCGAACCGCCGCTTGCCAGAGAACGTCTAGATCATGCACGTCCCCTAAGAGATCTTGAAGCTGTTTTAAGTCTTCACCCCAGCCGCCGTACAATCGCGGTAAGAAATTTTCAAGGGTGTAACGAAGACGTTTCAGCCCGATCCGCAACCTGTGAAAGCCAACTCGGGAACGATTGCGCAGTGCTTGGCGATGAAGTTCATGGGCTTGTTGCCAACGTTCGAGGGCAAGATGGGCAAATATAGGGCTGTCGATCGTGATCCGTGCGGCCCGGCGGGGCAGAACGCTGGCCCAAACTTTCCACTGCTTGCGATCGAAGTGCGCAAGCGCCACGGTGGCTGCGGTCTTTGCCTTTTCCTCCTCGGCCGATAGAAATGCGCCGAGATCTTTGCTCACCAGGTCATGGGAAGATGACAGCTTCCCCACCCAATCGAGCATAACGTGGATGTCACGCAAATTGCCCAAGCTGCTAAAGAGCTGTTTTCCCGACCTGCGCATTTTTTTCCAGGCGGGATCCGGGTCGAAAGCCCGGATGCCGTCCGCCAGCGATCGACAACGGCGAAGAGCGGTCCGCAAATCGTGAACCGGATCGGAGCTGAAATCTCCGGCCACCCTCGCAGAAAGATCCAGAACGGCTTGCATCCAGTACCCCAGCCCTACGCCTTTGTCTCCGCTCGCTGAAGTATGGACCATGACATTTAGCTTACCAGTCACTCGCTGATTGCACTGACCAGAGTACAACCACGGTGACTAAGCAGGGCCGTGCGGCTCTTAATTCTCTGGTGTCAGCCATAAACAATCTTGGGCTGCGATTACATAGCTATCAGAGACGGCTCGGATCTAAAGATACCCGCCGACGGCTCTCTGGATCTTCCCATCTCCGTGATCAGGGGTCAAAATTCCTGCGATTCGTCGCAGCGCATTCCATGCTGCTTGATTGATGGATGGATCCGAGCTGACTAATTCGCGGATCATCTGCCACGCCGCTAGGTTGAGTGCGCCCTCTGGGGGAGGGCCCATGGCAAGGGATACTGAGCATTGGGGGCAAAATGAGATCCGCTGCGCCATAGACTTCTGGCGAGGCCTGATACCTACCGTCTGCGCAAACATGTACAGCGCGATTGACTTTTGTCCCGCATCCAGTTCCCGGTTACAGCGAAGGCAGTATGAGTTTTCCAAAATCTTCT
>JAFAPG010000221.1 GCA_019247235.1 Acidobacteriota bacterium | reverse complement strand
AAAGGTGAAGACCTGGAATCGCGGAAGTGGGTGCGCGGCTCGACCGGTGGTTAAGGGCCGCTCGCTTCGCCCGGAAAGTGCTGGTAACATGAGGGTAATCTGGACAATCCGCAAGATATGTGCCAACCTCGTTTAGCTGAATTTAGGTCTTCACCCCCGCACGGGATGTGCAGTTTGCCAATTGTTATTTGCATTGCCCCTCCCCTGAAGACAGGACGTTTAAAACCATTCGAAACGGCTCTCACAGACGAAGGTGAGCGGCATCTTGCCTGCCGAATTGGTTGAATGGTTACGGCGGTGTGAGAACAACATGGAGTTCTGGAAGATCGAGCATTCGCCTGCTGGCCTAGCCGTAATCGAACCGTCCAGCGGCAGGCAGAAGTCATACGGTGAGCTGCGCTCGGACGTCAACCAGATATTCATGCCCAACGGCCGGTCACTCATTTTTCTTCTGGCACAGAACCGCTACGAGTGCTTGTGCGTCTATCTCGCGGCTTTGCAGTCTGACAACCCCGTGTTGTTGATCGATGCCAGCCTGGATCGTACGTTGCTTCAAGGCCTGGTGGACACATATCGTCCGGCGTACATCTACGGGCTCGCCCCCGATCTCGCCTTGCCGGGGTACCTGGCCCATCCAGATGGTGCACTGTCGATTCTAGAGAGGCAAAGCAGGGAATGTATTCCCCTGCACGAGTCCTTGGCCCTACTGCTGAATACCTCCGGCTCAACTGGCAGCCCTAAACTGGTTCGCCTCTCGCGACAAAACCTCGAAGCCAATGCCGTTTCGATTGCTTCGTACCTTGAGTTGAGCGGATCGGAACGGCCGCTTACGTCCCTACCGATGTCGTATTCCTATGGCCTGTCGGTTATTAATAGCCATTTACTGGCCGGTGCCGCCCTCTCCTTAACTGACTACGGCGTTTTGCGGCGCGAATTTTGGGACACGCTTGACCAGTGCGCATGCACCTCATTGGCGGGTGTGCCATATACCTATCAAATGTTGCTTGAGACAAGTCTGCTTACCCGTCGCGGAAAGACACTGCGCACCTTGACGCAGGCTGGCGGTGCGCTTGGGGACAGCTATACCCGGCGATTGCATCAGCTGGCCCAGGAACGGGGTTTTCGCTTCTTCGTTATGTACGGTCAGACCGAGGCCACCGCTCGAATCTCCTATCTTCCCTTTGAAAAGCTCGGCGACAAAATCGGGTCCATTGGCATCGCGATTCCGAATGGAAGACTCGAGCTCGAAGCCGACAGTGGCGAGCTTGTATACCGAGGCCCCAATGTGATGCTGGGCTACGCCGAGTGTCTCGAGGATCTGGCTCGCGGCGATGAGCTCGGAGGAGTACTGCGGACGGGCGATTTGGCCCGCCAGGACACGGACGGGTTCTTCTACATCACTGGGCGTCTCAAGCGTTTCCTTAAACTTTTTGGCAAACGGTTCAATCTGGACGAGGTTGAACAGATCGTACAAAGCAACTTTGGCTTCCCGATCGCCTGTTTTGGGCGCGACGATCTGCTGATGCTAGCTTTCGAAGGAAGCGATGGAGTTGTGCCAAAGGTGCTCGCCATGGTCCGCGAGAAGTTTCGCCTTCCCCAAGACTCCATTCAAGTTGAGGCCCATGAGCGATTGCCTCGTACCCTGCGAGGCAAGATCGATTACCAATCTTTGCTGGCCATGCATGGGGTCTCGAGCTCCGCGCTTACTGCGACTGAGGCGGTTCGATGAGCAGGGCAGAAGAACAGAAGGTGGGCCTGTTGCAGGACACGGTTCGCCAGGTTTGGTCCGAGGTCTTGGAACGCGAGAACATTGGGCCGAACGAAAACTTCTTTGATCTTGGCGGCGAATCTCTGAAAGCTTTGGAGGTTATCTCCCGGCTCCACGCTCGGCTTGGAGTCGAGCTCCCGCTGATCGCTTTTTTTGAGGATCCCACGATCGCGCATCTGGCCGATGTTGTCGCCAAACTAAGAATCGACACAACCGAGAGCACGGCAACCTCTACAAACCCCCGTTCCCTGACAACCTCAGCCCCTCTCTCCTTTGCCCAGTTGCAATATTGGGTGCTGGAGCAGTCTGACCCCTTTGGACATTTGCATACCAATGCACGAGTGCTGCGCATTCGTGGCGACTTTCATGCCGACCTACTTAAACGTGCGTTGAACCGCATGTGCAGCCGGCATCAGGTGCTCGCTTCGCGCATACAGCCCGGAATCGCGGAACCAATGCAGATTGCCGAGCACGCACCGGAGGTGCCGCTTGAAATTGATAATCTCAGTGACCTCGCAGAAGACGTGCGAGAGCTGCGAGCCGTCGAACTCGCCCGTCAAGAATGGCGCAAACCCTTTGATCTCTCGAAGCAGCTGCCCCTGCGTGCTCGACTCATCCAACTTAAGCCTGGTGACCATTTGCTGGTCATCATCATTCACCACGTAGTCAGCGACGGACACAGCGCTAGCATCTTCTTTGAGGACCTGGCGGCGATCTACAACGCCTTACTGGGTGGCGCCGAGGCCTGCCTCCCAGAGCTGCCCATGCAGTACTTCGATTATGCGGCGGCGGAACGCTTATCCATGCACGAAGAAAGGCTGGGGAAGGAACTTGAGTTCTGGCGCGCCAATTTAAAGGGCGCGCCGGCAGGCACATCGCTCCCCACTGACAAGCCTCGGCCTGAGCGGGCCGGTCATTCCGGTTCGACGACCGGCGTGATCCTTCCTCTAGCGACGGTGGAAGGCCTGAAAAGGCTGGCGCAAAATACAGGCGCGACGCTATTTTCGGTGCTCATGGGTGGGCTGCGCATTTTGCTCTATCAATGGGCGGGCGAGTTCGACACCGTCGTCGGAACCGTCGCCAGCACTCGCAGCCGCGCGGGCACGGATCGCTTGGTCGGCTGCTTCGTAAACTTCTTGCCCATCCGAAATCGGATCGCGCAAAATGAAAGTGCGGTTGGCCTTTTGGAACGCGAGAAGCGCGCAGTTCGCGACGCATTCGCCCACCAAGACTGCCCCTTTCTCAAGGTTGTTACTTCGGCTAGCGATTGTCCGATCACCCAAGCCAATCCCGTCTACAACGTCGGCCTTCTGTTACAGAATTTTCCCGAGATCAAGTTTTCCGGAGATACTTTCACCGGGCAACAGATGGAACTCGAGAGTGGCGCCGCACTCCTCGATCTGCGTTTTATAGCCACGGAGAGAAGCAACGGACTTCAGCTCGACTGCGAGTTCAAGACTGAGCTATTCCTAGACCGAACCATTCGGGATCTGCTCGCAGGATTCACCTCAGTCCTTAGCGTGCTGGCAGAAACGCCAGAGCGCAGGGTTTCCGAATTCCCTATTCCTCCAGCTTTAAAGGCACAAGCCGAGGCGGCGAGGCGCCGCGAGCAACCTTGGACGATCGCAATTGCCAGTAGCTTCACTGGAGAACTGGTCCAGCCAGCACTGGCGTTTTGGATGAAAAAGTTTGGCGTGGGCGCAAATTTTCGCTTTGCCCCTTACAACCAGGTCTTTCAGCAGTTGCTCGATCCGCATAGCCCGCTGTCGACCAATCGCCAGGGGTTCAATATTGTATTGCTACGAATAACCGACTACATCCGCCTGGAAAATGACCTTCCCGACGAACGCAAGCGAGAGAAGATCCAGAGCAGCGTGCACGAGTTGCTCGCAGTGCTTCGGGCTCATCCAAAATCCGTTCCTACATTGGTGGCGCTCTGTCCAGCGGAGCAAAGATACCGAGAGCCCGCCTGGGCCAGGTTCTTGGAAGGCATAGAGCGCGAAATCGCCAGCGCGATGCGAGGGCTCGACGTTCATTTGCTGACCCCCGACGAAATCTTCAAGCAGTATCCAATTGCAGATTATAACGACGAGTACACCGATAAGATTGGCCATGTCCCTTACACCACCGATTTTTTTACCGCCCTAGCAACGGCTCTGGCCCGCCGCATTGTCGTGCTAAGCAGCCACCCGAAGAAGGTCATTGTGCTGGATGGGGATGGAGTGCTGTGGCCCGACTCCGCCGATACGAGGTGGAATCGACATGCGGCGGCGCCAACACTCCAAACATTTCTTCTCAGGCAATCGGAAGAACGAGGAATGCTGCTTTGCCTGCGAAGCAGCCGGCCGGATGAATACGTTGAGCGTGCACTCCAGGCAGAGAGTCAAACCACGCTGCGGGCGGAACATTTCATCGCCCGGCGAACGAACCTGGAATTGGTCACCACGGGGCTGCGAGAATTCGCCGACGAGCTGCAACTCCCACTTGACGAGTTCATTCTAATTTCAGCCAATTCCGAACGCTGCCGGGAGGTGCAGTCGCGATTGCCGGAGGTGCTGACGCTCGAGCTTCCGGCCAGACCAGCCGCAATCCCGGCATTTTTCGACCATGTTTGGACTTTCGATGAGGGCACCGGCGCGATTGATTTACGGTTGGGAAATTTCAGTCGTACCCTAGCCGGAATTGCCCGTGAGCTGCGCGATATTCAAAGTATTCGCCGCGCCAGCGATGCCCTCCAACTCACAACCCGCGAGCAGGCGAACGAATTCGTAGCACCCAGCACGCCAGTCGAACAGATGATCTCCGGGGTATGGGCGCAAGTCCTTAACATTAATCAGGTCGGTGTACAGGACAACTTCTTCGCACTCGGCGGTCACTCCCTGATGGCCACGCAGGTGGTCGCTCGCATCCGCCAGTTGTTTGCGCTAGAAATTCCGCTGCGCACCATCTTCGAAGCGCCCAGCTTGGCAGAATTCGCAGCACAAATCGAAGCTAAGTTGAAATCGGGCAGATCGCCTCGCGCCACCATGATCCCGAGAATTGGCAACCGTCAGTGCCCGCCCCTGAGCTTTGCGCAGCAACGACTGTGGTTCCTCGATCAGCTGGATCCGGGGAATCCTCTATACAACATGGCGCAGATGATGCGGCTGCGTGGGAAGCTTGAGGTCACAGCCTTGCAGCAGGCGGTTAACGCCATGGTGGCGCGTCACGAGGCGCTGCGAACCAGTTTCGTGCTGGTTAACAATCGACCGGTGCAATCGATCGCCCCCCGCCTGGAACTATCGGTGCCACTGGTGGATTTATCTGCTCTGCCTACCGGCGAGAAAGAAGCTGAGATCGAGCAGCGTGCTCGCGAAGAGGCGCGGCTCCCCTTCAACCTCACTTCAGGTCCATTGATACGCGCACAGATTTTACGCATCGAGCGAGAAGATCATGTCTTCCTGCTGACCATGCACCACATCGTGAGCGATCGCTGGTCGCTCGGTATTGCCGCCGAAGAGCTGGCGGAACACTATCGCTCGCTTTTGGAGCAGCGGCCGGCAGATCTTGGGGAATTGCCGATCCAATATGCCGACTTTGCCGTGTGGCAGCGGGAGAGGTTGCAAGGCGAAATCCTGAACGAGCAGCTCGCGTATTGGAAGAAGCAACTGGCGGGAACGCCGGCTAGACTCGAACTTCCCACTGATCATCCCCGTCCGGCACAAATGTCCCAACGCGGCGCTTGGCAAACGCGCTTGCTGCCAACTGCGATGGTCGAGAAGCTGACCGCCTTCAGCCAGGAGCAGGGTGTCACTTTGTTTATGACACTGCTGGCGGCCTTCGAAAGCCTGCTAGCGCATTACACCAGCCAGGACGAGATCGTCGTTGGCTCCCCTATCGCTGGGCGAAATTTTGCCGAGCTCGAATCCCTGATCGGCTTCTTTGTAAACACGCTGCCCTTGCGAGCCGATCTCTCCGGAGATCCCAGTTTTCGCCAGCTACTCGCCCAGACCAAACAGATTTGCCTCGATGCCTATGCCCACCAAGATATCCCCTTTGAAAAGCTCGTCGAAGAGCTCGAGCCTGAGCGGAGCTTGAGTCACAATCCAATTTTTCAGGTCCTGTTCGCTCACCAGAATGCACCCATGAACGCGCTCGACCTTCCCGGCGTGGAACTGGAGCGCACTGCCCTGCATCCCGGCACTTCCATCCTCGATATGTCTTGGTTTGCGATCGATGTGCCGCAGGGTTTACTCATTCGCGTTGAATATAGTACTGACCTTTTTGACGCTGATACCATTGTCCGCTGGCTCGATCATTTCGTAGAGCTTGTCCGGGGCGTGAGCGAAAACCCCGAGCTGCCGATTTCCCAAGTTCCGCTGCTCGGCGAAGCTGAACGGCAGAGATTGCTGATTGAGTTCAATGCCAATCGGGCCGAGTTTCCCGTTGACGCGTGCCTACACCATCTGGTCGAGGAGAGCGTCGCCCGAACTCCTGACGCTATCGCCGTAGTCTGCGGAAACCAGCG
>JAFAPG010000211.1 GCA_019247235.1 Acidobacteriota bacterium | reverse complement strand
TGATGATCGGCCTGCAGCATGACCTTATCGCTCCAGTAATGCCCTAAATGGACGCGCGCCCAAAGAGCAAGGGCAAGGCCGGCCAACGCCAGTAGGAAACCGGCGGTAGGCAGGCCGCCCATCGAGGGCCAGGACTTCCCCAGGAATCCGACGCCCAGGCGTTCCCAAAACATGAGCGAGAAGACGAATGCCAGAATGATCAGCCGCAGCACACGATAGACAAAAGACTCATCCTTCCCAGCGCTCGATGCCGGTTGCGCCCAGTAAAGACCGAGCGTTGTCCAAGCGAAGGCAAGTAGTACGAGCACCTCCGGCGGGAGGGCACTCTTCAACCGAAGTAACAAGGCAAATGACAGGATCAGCAGCATGGGAGGAAAACGGGTATAAAAACCCGAGCGGGCGAACCAAGGAGCGAGAACGATCCAATAGGCACCGAAGCTCGCCCAGAGATAGGCCAGAATCTTGAGCAAGCCGGACCCGCTCATGCGAGAGGGAGCGGTTCAACCCAGACAGCGGTGCCGTAGGCAAGCACCTCGGTGACGCCCTGCATGATCTCGGTAGCGTCATAACGCGCGCCGACCACCGCGTTTCCGCCTAATTCAGCGGCGTGTTCAAGCATAAGATCAAAGGCTTCGGCGCGTGTCTTTTCGCAGAGCTGCGTCAGCAAAGTGATGTTCCCGCCAAGAATCGTCTGTAAGCTGGCGCCGATGGTACCAAAGATCGAGCGCGAACGAACCACGATACCGCGCACCACGCCGAGGGTACGCACCACGCGAAATCCATCCAGTTCAAATTGCGTAGTTACCATGACCTCGGCAATCGTCTTGTTTTGGCCTAGGTAGCCTGGCGCCATGGGAATCTCGCCTTATCCTTCGGGAACTGGGGGGCACCCGGGGAAATCCTTCAGAAAGGCGCTTCCCACGTAGCCTAGATACTTAATCCCGATTTCGCTGCTAAAGTATCCGTCGGAGGTCATATTGCGCAGAAAGGAAAAGAATTCAACCCCCGGACCGAGGGATGAATCCGATGCGACATTCTTGCGATACGCAATGCGGTCAAGAATTTCCTTCTGCTGCTCGGCCGTGCAATCCAGGTATGCCTTTCCGTAGCGGTCCGAGCAGGTGTTATCGAGCCAGTGCAGGCCTCCTCCAAGAATATCCTGATACTGCTGGTTTTCACTGGTCAGCAGATCAATAAATTCCGGCGCACCCGCTTCGATGGCCCCACCGGCGTCCGGATCTGGAGGAATTATGGTTTGCGTAAGAGCCTGCAGGGTCTTGTACTGATGGGCGGGAAAAAACTTCGGGGTGTAGGCCTTGGCGGGAGCGGCGGCTGATTTCTCTGCCGCGATCATTCGATGAGCGTACTCGGCCGCTTGCACGGGAATGACCCGCAAAACCGAACCGGCGGCCGAACCAAGCGCAATCGACTTCAGCACGTCGCGACGCGACACTCCTGAGCTCATAAGTTTCCCTTTTTCGCCTCATCCAGCAGATGTTCCGATGCCCTCCAGGAAAGCGCCATGATAGTAAGAGTCGGGTTCTTATCCGGATTGCTCACGAAACAAGCAGCATCGGTTACAAAAACATTCTTTACGTCGTGGGCCTGACAAAACGAATTCAGAGCCGAGGTCTTTGCACTGGCACCCATACGTACGGTCCCGACTTCGTGAATAATGACCCCCCCGTCGTGGATGCCGTAGGGATTGGTTCCCTCCGGCCGCGCCGTGCTGTAGTAGGTTCCACCGGCGGCTTCCACAATGTCGCGGAAGGTTTGTTGCATGTCCCGCGCCATTTTTATTTCGCTCTCCCCCCACAGAAAATGAAAGCGAAGAACCGGAATTCCCCACTCGTCCACTACGCTTGGGTCGATTTCACAGTAGGTTTCCTGGTTAGGAATCATCTCGCCTCGTCCGGCAAAGCCGATAAATGTTCCATACATTTCTCGACACTTTTGTTTTAGCGGCGCACCATATCCCTCGAACTGTTGGCAAATTTCATAGAACTCACCGACTCCGGGCATATTGCGTCCGCCGCCAAGCTCAATGTGATATCCCCGGGGAAAATCATTCTTGCGGTCGTACTTCCACCAGGGCACATACATGTGCATGCCCCCGACGCCATCGTGGTTGTGGGCAGGCATCTTCACCAGCTGTGGAATAAAACCGCCGCCCGAGCTACCCACGCTATCGGTGAGATATCGTCCAATCACACCAGAGGAGTTACA
>JAFAPG010000197.1 GCA_019247235.1 Acidobacteriota bacterium | reverse complement strand
TACTTCTCGCCCGCGCGGTTCAGTACGGTTTCTGCTTTCTTGAATTTTTTGGCCGGGATTACCAAAAGCATGCCCAATCCCATATTGAAGGTACGCATCATTTCATCTTGGGCAACGTTCCCTATCTTCTGCAGGTGGGTAAAGATGGGCAGCACCGGCCAGGAGCCGTATTCAATGACGGCCGCGCTTCCCCGCGGCAACACCCGGGGCAAGTTTTCCGTGATTCCGCCTCCGGTGATGTGGGCCATGGCGGTGACGCATTCTCCCGCCAACAGCTTCTTAATGATGGGCCAGTAGCTGCGGTGAGTGTGCATCAACTCCTGTCCCACCTTGCCCTTAAGCTCGTTGACATAGGTCTCGGGTTCGTACTTGGCTATCTCAAACAGCAGCTTGCGCGCCAGCGTGTACCCGTTGGTGTGCAAACCAGTTGAGGGAAGACCCAGAATGATGTCGCCAGGTTCCATGGTCTTGCCCGTGATGAGCTTCTCGCGCTCGACGACTCCAACGATGAACCCCGCCAAGTCGTACTCTCCGGGCGAATAGAAGCCCGGCATCTCCGCGGTTTCTCCGCCAATCAGAGCGCAACCGTTATGCTTGCAGGCCTCCGCCAGTCCCTCGATCACCTTCTCAGCGATTGCCGGTTCCAGCTTTCCGGTGGCCAAGTAGTCCATAAAGAAAAGAGGGGCCGCGCCTTGAACGGCGATATCATTCACGCAATGATTCACCAGGTCGGCACCCACGGTGTGGTGAACATTCATCTCAAATGCCAGCTTCAGCTTGGTCCCCACACCGTCCACGCTTGAAACTAGCACCGGGTCGATATACTTGGCGCGATCGACCGAGAACACTCCTCCAAATCCGCCGATCTCGCTCAGTACCCCTTTAGTAAAGGTCTTGTGAGCCAAGTACTTGATCCGTTGCTTGGTGCGACTAGCCTGATCGATATTGACGCCAGCGTCGGCGTAGGTAATGGGTTTTGGTGAGCTCGGGGTCACGGTGCGTCCATCTCTACGGTGTGCGGGAGCTGCTACTCAGAGCAAACAAACTTATGCCCCCCATGCCCGATTGTGCGTCCGCGAACTACCTGCAGAAGGCACAGAGACACTGAGAAGAAGGGAAAAAAGCTTCAAGAGGGGCTCATTGTAGCATGTCGCTCGGACCTCCGAGTGCGCGAATCGATGCCTGCAGGAATCAAGAGCGCATGCGGCCATCGCCCTGTCTGCGGCCAGTTCCAAGGCGAGAGGGGTAAGAGGAAGCGTCCAAGCGGAGACATTTCCACAGATTCCCGCGATTCGCCTTTGTTTCGCCTCCCCGAGGATGTATACTCCAGCCAATCCGAATTTATTTTTCCCTCCCGAGGAGACAGCTGATATGGCCGATGAGCGGAACCGGGCAATTGATCTGGCGTTTGCGCAAATCGAAAAGCAATTTGGCAAAGGATCGATCATGCGCCTGGGCTCAAAGCAGGCTATCGTGCCCATTTCCGTGATCTCGACTGGGGCGATTTCCTTCGATGCCGCGCTCGGAGTTGGGGGCTTCCCCCGCGGCCGCGTCATTGAGATTTTTGGACCGGAGAGTTCGGGAAAAACCACAATCGCCTTGCAGGTAATTGCCTCGGCTCAGGGCCAGGGGGGAATGGCTGCCTTTGTCGATGCCGAACACGCGCTCGATCCTGGCTACGCCAAGAAATTGGGCGTAGACGTCGACAACCTGCTGGTCTCCCAACCTGATTACGGTGAACAGGCGCTTGAAATTGCCGAGGCCCTGGTGCGCTCCGGGGCCATTGACGTGCTGGTGGTGGATTCGGTGGCCGCGCTCGTCCCCAAGGCCGAGCTGGATGGAGAAATGGGCGACAGCCATATGGGGCTGCAGGCCCGGCTGATGTCGCAAGCTCTACGCAAACTTACCGGCATCGTTTCCAAGTCGCGCACCTGTTTAATCTTTATCAATCAAATTCGCGAGAAGATTGGAGTCATGTTTGGCAATCCCGAGACCACGACCGGCGGTCGGGCGCTCAAGTTCTATGCTTCGGTGCGGGTTGATATCCGTCGCATCGCTGCCATCAAAGAAGGCGACGCCGTGGTGGGCTCGCGTACGAAAGTCAAGGTGGTGAAGAATAAAGTGGCGGCGCCATTTCGCGAAGCTGAGTTTGACATTATGTATGGAGAAGGAATTTCGCATGAGGGCGATCTGCTCGATATAGCGGTGAATCAAAATATTTTGGAAAAGTCCGGAGCCTGGTTCAGCTATAAAGGCGAACGCATCGGCCAGGGCCGGGAAAATGCCCGCCAGTTCCTCAAAGACAACCGCGAAGTAACCACTAAGCTGGAAGCCGAAGTACGAAAAGAGCTGGGTATGATCGCCCCAGCGCCGGCAGCTCAGGCGCAGAGCGCCGCCCAAGGGGGAAGCGCTAGCGCACGCGTGACCACCATGCCGACCGGAACGGAAGGAAAATCTTCGCCGGCCAGGCGCTAGTGGTATCTGCCTCCAAAGCAAAACCTGGCACCACCGATTTGACTGCCTCCGCGGATTGGCCTTTGCTGGTCCGGCCAGCAACTTCGGAATTGCTGCCCAAATGTACAGGCGACGAATTCGCCATGATTGTCGAATGTCCGTGGCGCCGACTAGAATCCTTGGGCCTCCACTTATTATTTTCGACCAGCGACGAGAAAGAGGCGCGATGAAGAAAGTCACGGCGATCTATCCGGGTTCCTTCGATCCGCCGACCAACGGACATCTGGACCTGATTGGACGCGGGAGTCGCATTTTTGACCAGCTGGTGGTTGCCATCTTGCGCAATCCCGAGAAGAGTCCGCTGTTTAGCGTCAGCGAGCGGCGGCGGATGCTTGAGGAGCTGACGGCGGAGTTCAGAAACGTTCGCGTGGACACCTTTGACGGCCTTACCGTCGATTACGCCGCTAAAGTGAAGGCCAGCGCCGTACTAAGGGGGATTCGGGCGCTCAGTGATTACGAGTATGAGCTGCAAATGGCGCTGATGAATCGCAAGCTGCGGGCGGATCTAGAGACAGTATTCATGATGCCAGCCGAGCAGTATTCTTATCTCAGCTCGCGCTTGGTTCGGGAAGTGGCTAGGCTGGGGGGCAAAATTAGCGGGCTCGTGCCTGATCTGGTGGAGGCGCGGTTAAGGGAGAAGCTTGATCCAGCAGCCAAGCTTTCCGAATAAAAACACAAGGCAGGAGACGTATGACGCCAGTGACCGAAACCAGCGAGGTGCTAAGACTCACCGCGCGCATTCACCGCATTGAAGTTTCCGCCACCATGGCGGTAGTGGCCGAAGCCGAGAAGTTGCGTCAAAAAGGGGTTGATGTGGTGGATTTGAGTGTCGGCGAACCCCATTTCTCTACTCCCGAACACGTCAAAGAAGCCGCCATCGCTGCCATTCACGGAAACTTTACCCGGTATACCGCCGTCGGCGGCACCCTCGAGCTGAAAGAGGCGATTGTTGCGCGCCATGCCCAGGACTTTGGCTCAGCCTATCGACGGGAACAGAGCATGGCCTCGGTCGGCGGCAAGCACGTGCTGTTCAATGCCATCCAAGTGCTCGTTGATCATGGCGATGACGTGATCCTGCCTGTGCCCTATTGGGTATCGTTCAAGGATATCGTGCGTTACGCCGGCGGGAATTGCGTGCTCGTCAAAAGTCAGGAAGAGAACGGATTTCGCCTCACCGCCGATCGGATCGCGGAGAAGATTACGCCTCGCACCAAGGCCATTATTCTGAATTCGCCAGCCAATCCGTCCGGGGCGGTCATGTCCCCCGAGGATATGACCGAGATCGTTCGCCTGGCGGCAGAGCGGGGCATCTGGGTCATCTCCGATGAATGTTACGTCTATCTCAATTACAGCGGCCGAGAATTCTCGGTTGGTTCGCTCGACCGCTATGGGGAGCGAATCATCGTCGTGGGCTCGCTATCGAAGACCTACGCTATGACAGGATGGCGCATGGGATATGCCCTCGGACCGGTGGCGGTGATTAGTGCCATGCAAAAACTGCAGAGTCAGTCGACCTCGAACCCCACCTCTATAGTGCAGAAGGCAGCCGTCGCCGCCCTGAAAGGGCCGCAAGACTGCGTAAGGCGAATGCGCGGCGAATACATTCAACTCCGCGATCACGCCCTCGCTGGGCTTCGTTCGCTTCCCGGCATTCGCTGCGCGCAGCCGGAAGGCGCATTTTATGTCTATCCCAATATTTCCGCGTATTTAGGACGTAAGGGCATCACCACGGCCGCGAATTTTGCTCGTACCCTGCTAGAAAAGGCACATGTCGCGACCGTTCCCGGCGAGGGCTTTGGTACGGAAGAACACATTCGCATCTCCTATGCGACGTTGGAGAAAGAATTAGATCGCGGGCTCGAGCGTTTGCGAGAGTTTCTAAGCTCACTCTAACGAACACTGTTCGCTGCCCAAACCATGCCTTGACGATCACGGGATGCACTCGGGGCGAAACCCAGATCTTCCTGCTAAGCCGGAGTACACGCCCGGGGGACGTGGTTTCCCTGAGAGGCCTCGGTTTGGCTTGCTTCACGGCTCTAAGTTCGCCAAACCGGCCGATCAGCGAGCTATAGTGAGAACTGGCCGGACTTCATGCCCTGGCGGCCACGGATTGCCTCGCAGAGAGCATGTTCACGACCAATCGTTCGAGTTTTTTCGCCCGTTCAATTTCGGGAGGGGAAAAACCGCACTCCGCAAAACTTTTACATAAGCCGCTGGACAGTACCCGTCTGCTTTGGCGCCGCGCACCAGGACCTTTCCCGAGCTGTTCCCGCGGTAGCCTTGTAATGTCATTTGTCGCTCCCTATCTACCTGAAGCGTTTATGCCTAGGTCGCG
>JAFAPG010000196.1 GCA_019247235.1 Acidobacteriota bacterium | reverse complement strand
CTCACGGGTATGATCATAGGATTGGCGGCTGCCTTGTCGGTGAGCCGTTTGTTCGCCGGCGTACTATATGGAGTAACCGCAAGTCATCCCGCCGCGCTCCTAATCGCCTGCGCCGTTTTAGCTGGAGTAGCCGGGTTGGCGAGCTATATTCCTGCGTACCGGGCCACCAAGGTAGATCCGCTGGTTGCCCTACGCTACCAATGACGCCTGACGAGTTGACTGGTTGCCCGCAGAATGTTCGGTTAAGGGAACTCTGGGGGCGGAGTAGGTCCGGGCGTTGAGCATCTTTGGATTTGTCATCCTCGCAGCTTAGGCGATCATCCAAGTAGAATAGTTCTCGATCATGTCCTCTCAACACGAGGAAGAAGTCCTAGGAAAGGCCTACGACAGCCGCCTCATGAAGCGGCTGCTGAAGTATTTGCGGCCCTATCGTTTGCAGGTATCGATTGCCCTAGGATCGATTGTGCTCAAGGCCATTGCCGATGTACTCGGCCCCTTTCTTACCATGGTGGCCATCGACCGCTATTTAGCCCCGGCAGCTCACGCCCCTTCCCTGCTCTCCCGTTGGCTGAGTCCGCGGCCTTTAACTGGCATTGCCCAGGTGGCGGCCATCTATGTTGGGCTGATCACGTTCAGCTTCTTCGTTGAATACTTACAAACTTACTTTATGCAGTGGGCGGGGCAGATGGTGATGTTTAACTTGCGTAGCGAAATCTTCCGCCACTTGCAGCGCATGCACATTGGTTTTTTTGATAAGAACCCGGTGGGACGATTGGTCACGCGGGTCACGACCGATGTCGACGCGTTGAATGAAATGTTTACCTCCGGTGTGGTCTCCATCTTTGAAGATATTTTCGTGTTGGCGGGAATTCTCGCCATCATGCTGTGTGTCAACTGGAAGCTGGCTCTGATTACCTTTGCCGTGCTTCCCCTGATCGCCTATGCCACCAAGTTATTTCGCGATCGGGTACGCGATTCCTACCGCCGCATTCGCGTGGCGATTGCCCGCATCAATGCCCATCTCCAGGAGCACATTAGCGGCATGATGGTGTTGCAGCTGTTCAATCGTGAACAGAAGGCCTTTGATGCATTCTCCGCCGTCAATGCCCAGCATATGGAAGCTTTTAAAGACGCGATAATGGCACACGCCATTTACTATCCGGTGGTCGAAATTCTTTCCTCGATGGCCGTCGCTTCGGTAATCTGGTTCGGCGGCCATGACGTCCTGAGTAAACGCATGATCCACGGTTTGGCCGTCAGCATCCATCCCAAGACACTGATTGCCCTATACGCAGTAATCAGTGCCACGACTTTGGGAGTTTTAGTGGCATTCATACAATATGCCCAGCGATTTTTCCGGCCTATCCAGGATTTGAGTGAAAAATACAACATTCTGCAATCCGCGATGGCCGCCGCCGAGCGCGTCTTTAAACTGCTTGACACGCCCGTTGAAATTACCGAAGCACCGCTAACCAAAACTGCAGTGGGGCCGGGCAGAATTGAGTTTGATCAGGTTTGGTTTGCCTACCGAAATCCACCCCTGAATGGGGATAGGACAGCCAACTTCGACCTTCCTCACGCGCAGCTTTCAAACGCACCCCCCGAGTGGGTGCTGCGGGATGTCAGTTTCACCATTGAACCGGGCGAGACCGTCGCCATTGTGGGTCACACCGGAGCGGGTAAGACCACCATCATTTCTCTGCTTTTGCGCTTCTATGACGTGCAACGCGGCGCCATTCGCATCGATGGCGTGGATGTGAAAGATATGTCTCTGGCCGAGCTCCGCCGCCGCTTCGGTGTCGTGCTTCAGGACCCTTTCCTGTTTACCGGAACCATTGAAAGCAACATTCGACTGGGGACCGAGTGGATCAGCCGCCAGCAGATAGAACAGGCTGCTGAGGACGTAAATCTTACCGACTTCATTCATCAACTGCCGGCCGGCTACACCGAAGAGGTGCGGGAGAGGGGCTCGACCTTATCAACCGGACAAAAGCAGCTCATCTCCTTTGCTCGCGCGCTGGCGCACGCACCGAAGATTCTGATTCTCGACGAGGCGACCTCCAGCGTGGACACGGACACGGAATTTAAGGTCCGAGATGCTTTAGAGAAAATGGTCGAAGGACGAACGTCGATTGTCATCGCGCACCGTCTTTCCACGGTTCAGCGCGCCGATAAGATTCTAGTCATGCACAAGGGTCAACTACGGGAGATGGGAACGCATCAGCAACTGCTGGGTAAGCGAGGGATTTACTACAAGCTCTATCAGTTGCAATACAAGGATCAGGAGCTTGCGGCCGGAGCTCGGCCCGCCCATTCTGCGGTGACGGCTAACGCTGAACACGGCTAACGCTGAACACTGATTGCCGGCTCACTCGCTGCGTACTTGGGCACCAAAGAATTTTACCGATTCATTTCTCCAGCCCAATAACCATGTCGGTAGACGAGCGATTCACCGGGTGAGGCCTGACGAAGGCGCACACCAATCTCGTGAAATCCCGGATGTGGATTCTTGGGATCAAAACTCAATCGATATCGACTCTCGAGGTGATTGGTAAAACTGAGCATGTGGCTCTCAAAGCCGCTGCGGGTGTGAAAGGTCTCGTATTCTCCTCCGGTGAGCCAAGTCAAGGTTTTGGGGACATTGTTTCGCAGCGATTGATGAAGGGCGGCAAACTTCTCGACGACATCAATGTTGGGCCTCCATTCATCGCGATTCGCTCCTCGAAGGACATCATCTTGCTGCGAGAGGTAGGGCGAAAATGGCAGCGCATAGACGGATACGTTGTTCTCATCGATTAAACGCACTACCTCATCGAGCTTGGCAAATCGGCTGCCGTGATCTCGGCTTTCACTGATCAACAACAATACCCGATCGTGCCCCTGCCTCCGAGCTAGCATTCGCACCGCGTAGGCAACAGCGTCCAGGATCGCTGCTCCCCTGTCCCCCGGTCGTAGCTCTGCCAGTTGGTGTTCGATGAGTTCGGAATGGTTGTTAAAGTCCTCCACCAAATGTAGCTGGCTATCAAACAGCAACAACGACGCTTGATTGCGAGCGCCACTCAATACGGGATCAAGCATTGCGGCCAAGCCGCGAATGCGGTCAAACTCACGACTAGCTCGGCGGCCACACTCGAAAACGATGGCCAGTGAAATTGGATCGGGTTCCATTGGCACGTCCATATGGACCAGCTGAGCGGTGCCATCGTCGGTGATGGTGAAATCTTCCGCCACCAGTCCGTAGACGGCGTTGCCAGCGGCATCCCGCACTAAGGTCGGTACCGGCACCAGATTGGCGCGCGAGGAAAAATTTTCCTGCTGTGAACCTGCAGGCAATATGCCCGCCAATACCAGAGCCAGGAAGCTGAGGGCTTTCCGCATAGTAGTGAGATGCTCGTCATCCTAGTTTGCTCGGCAGGCAGCTGGCAGGAGGGAGAAACTCTAGCCGGGATCGGATGCGTGCGGAACCCGAACGTCTATACTTGCGTACTCTGAAAGAAGTCAGCGAAAGTCTATGGAAAGAGGCGGCGATCCAGCATGAGAACTCCGCGACGACCGCTCTGGCGAGAAGCAGCTCTGACGATGGCGGCTCTTTGTGCCCTGGTCTTGGCCGAGGACCAAACGCGCACGAGCGAAACCACTCCCCAGTACCGCAACCGTAATTTGACTTCCGAAGAGCGGAGCAGCGACCTGCTTTCTCGCATGACGCTCGAAGAAAAAGTCGAGCAGATAGCTGGCGACGATCGCCAGGTTTCCGTTATTGATCCGACTGGCACCTTTACCGATGCAAGTGCACGGGAGGTGCTCATGCGTTGGGGGGATCCGGATCTGCCTCTTTCACCTCGCCGCGCAGCTATCCTGCGGAACGGAATACAGCGTTACGCACGCGAGAAGACTCGTCTTGGTATACCTCGGTTATTCATGGGCGAGGCGCTACATGGTTTTATGAGCAATGGCAGCACAAGCTTTCCCCAGGCCATCGCACTGGCTAGCACCTGGGATCCGCAGCTAGTGAAGGAGGTTTTTACTGCTGCCGGCGATGAGGCACGGGCCGCCGGCATCGGTCAGGTGTTTACGCCCGTACTCGATCTGGCACGCGATCCCCGCTGGGGTCGAACCGAGGAAACCTATGGAGAAGATCCGTACTTGGTCTCCCGCCTGGCGGTGGCGGCGGTCACCGGGCTCCAGGGCGACCTGTTTGTTATCGGACGTCATCATGTACTCGCCACCATGAAGCACTTTGCTGTGCATGGACAACCAGAAGGCGGCACGAACACGGCACCGGGGAATTATTCCGAACGTGTTATCCGGGAAAATTTCTTCCTCCCTTTCCA
>JAFAPG010000192.1 GCA_019247235.1 Acidobacteriota bacterium | reverse complement strand
CACTTCTCGGGAATTGCTGCCTTCTTGTGAAAAGTGTGTGGTGGAATCTGACTCGGGCCGGTACGGACTTTAACCTTAATCCCGGGAGTACTGCAAGCAAAATGTGAGATGGCACGGACGCGCGAACTGTTATTCCGGAGAGAGTGTGCGATTCTCCATTGCGCGATCCATTCCGTCTGCGCTAGAGTCAAAGGCCGTTAATGGTGATATCACACAATTGCGATGTGGTAGAGCTATTTCAAGAAGTTGCAACCCAAAAATCTGTCAACCGCCAACTCGAACCATAGTTCAACCAAGCGCGCCCAGGTGGCTTCCCTATGATGAAGAACGGTCCAAGAATTGGCTCTTTGACCTCTGTTCCGCGACGTCGGTTCCTGAAATTGGCGGGCGCCGCAGCCGTTGTGGGTGCTTCTGGAAAGGCGATATCTGCTTCGAATGGGAAGGTGCGGATTGTAATCAGCAAGGCAGACCCCGTCGCCTCTGGCCCGGCCACGATGTGGGCAGTATCACAACTCCGCCAGGAATTCGCGGAGAAGCACATTGTGTCGGAAATAGTCCCTTCTGAGCCGCAGGTTGACGATAGCGGTCTCGTAATTATCGTCTCTGCTCACGGGCCGCAAGCGACACCAGGCTTCTCCGTGCCCACGCAGCCTCTCCCCCCTGAAAGCATCCGCATCGTACCGGGCCAGGTGGGGCGCGTCAGCCGCTATCTGGTTTCTGCTCCTGACGAGCGCGGGCTCACCTATGGCCTACTCGAACTGGCCGATCGTGTAAAATGCGCCACTAGTTCTTCCCTCGATCTGAACCTGACAAACCTGGTTGAAGAATCGCCGGCCAATCGCGTTCGCAGCGTGGCACGTGCCTTTTGCAGCGAGATTGAAGACAAGGCTTGGTACTACGACAAAGACTTCTGGCGTGAGTACCTAAGTATGTTAGCCGCCCAGCGTTTCAATCGCTTTAATTTTGCCCTTGGTTTTGGTTATGACTTTCCGAGAGGGGTCACAGGCGACTACTTTCACTTTCCCTATCCTTACCTGGTCACGGTGCCCGGGTATGACGTGCGCGTTGTACCCCTGGCGGAAGGCGAGCGCACCCGTAACCTCGAAACTCTTCAGTTCATTGCGGCAGAGACTGTGGCGCGGGGGATGCAATTCCAACTCGGCATCTGGACGCACGCTTGGGCCTGGACGGACAGCCCCAATTCTGACCATCACATCGAAGGGCTAACAGCCGAAACTCATGCTCCGTACTGCCGGGATGCCTTGGCCATGCTGCTCAAGGCGTGCCCCGAAATTGAGGGGCTTACATTTCGGGTTCATGGCGAGAGCGGCGTTCCCGAAGGAAGCTATGCCTTTTGGCAGACTCTGTTCAGCGCCGTTGCAAACTGTGGGCGAAAGGTCGAAATTGACATGCATGCCAAGGGTATCAATCAGATCATGATTGATATGGCCGCCCAGACCGGCATGCCGGTCAAGGTTTCCGCAAAATCGTGGGCAGAGCACATGGGACTCGGCTATCATCAGGCGGACATCCGCGAACTAGAGATCCCCAGAGCGGAGCGTGCCGAAACCGGCCAGTTCGCCGTAAGCAACGGCGAGCGCCGCTTCACGCGCTACGGATATGCGGACTTGTTTCAGGAAGGCCGAAAGTTTGACGTGCTCTTTCGTCTTTGGCCGGGCACACAGCGTCATCTTCTTTGGGGTGATCCAGAATTGGCGGCGGCTTACGGTCGCTCTGCGAGCTTCTGCAACGCAGCCGGCCTGGAGATCTGCGAACCCCTCACCTTCAAAGGGCGCGAGGGCTCGGGTCAATCAGCAGGACGGTGCGCGTATGTTGACAAAACATCACAAGCGGGCATCAATGACTGGAGCAAATTCGAATACACCTATCGTATCTGGGGCAGGCTTCTCTACAATCCCAACTCTTCCCCAGAAGTGTGGCGCCGATATTTGAACAGAAAGTTCGGAAGCGGTGCATTGGCGGCTGAGAGCGCACTCGCTAATGCCAGTCGCGTGTTGCCGTTGCTTACAACCGCGCATCTGCCCTCGGCCTCCAATCATTCGTTTTGGCCTGAAATGTACAAGAACATGCCCATCGTACCTGGGATGGAGCGTCCACTCTACAGCGACTCACCGAGCCCTATTCGCTTCGGAACGGTTAGTTCCCTCGATCCACAACTTTTCTCGTCTATCGCCGAGTGTGCAGAAGATCTTCTCCATGACGGTAGCAATCCGAAGTATTCGCCCATCGAAACCGCGCAATGGCTGGAAGATTTCGTCAGCGCGTCGGAATCAGCATGGCGCGAGGCGCAAGAGCGGAGCGGCAATTTGCCACAGCTCCGCCACTGGCAAGAAGATATTCGCATTCAGGTTGGATTGGGACGATTTTTTGCCGCCAAGCTGAGAAGCGCGCTCCTGTTCGAGATACAGCAACGGACATCCGCTACTCAAGCTGGCCAACTGGCGCTGTTGGAGTACGGTCGGGCACGTCAGGCGTGGGCCTCTCTAGCAGAGCAGGCAAGGAATGTATACATTCCGGACATCTCATACGGCTCCATTCCCATGCGGCGTGGCCACTGGGCCGACCGGCTGCCCGATATCGACCGGGATTTTGAAGCAATGCGCACCGCAGTCGCAGCCTCCTCCCCTTCCGAGGGGGGGAAAAATGCCGCAGCCGATCAGGCGATTCGCAGGATTACAGGAAAAGCCCAACGTTTATCCTTGCAGTGTCAGCACACTCCGCCTTCCCGCTTCGTACCTGGCCAGGCTCTGGTTCTGAACTTACGAATCGATTCTGGCACGACGACGGTTTCCTCTGTGGATCTTTACTACCGGCACGTGAACCAAGGGGAACGCTGGACATCCTTGCGCATGGAGCAAAAGGGCGTCCAATGCGTGGGCAGCATCCCGGCCTCCTACACGTACTCCCCTTATCCATTGCAGTATTATTTCGTCGTGCGAAGCGAGAAGTCGGCGTGTTTTCATCCCACCTTGAATGTGTTGAAACTCTTTGATAATGTCCCCTTCATAACTCAATAGAAATGTCCCCTTAAACTGAGA
>JAFAPG010000536.1 GCA_019247235.1 Acidobacteriota bacterium | reverse complement strand
CGCCCTGCACATACTCCTTTGCCGTTTCGACCGTAGCCGTGAACAGGTTCCCTTGCACCAATGCGTCCTTCGCAGACCCGTCAACGGGAACAATGCAGTAGATGAAGAACAAGGTGCTTGCTCGTTGGGCTTTGGGTTGGCAAACATAGAGCTTGGAAACAGGAGCCCATTCAATGGGATCAACCATGATCCCAGCGCATGTTGCAAGAGGCAAGCAATGCCCTTCTCCGGTCGAATGACCCCCGAGCAGTTGCGGGCGACCGTCAGCAGCCTACTGGAAACTGCCCGAAGATGCCGACGCCTTGCTGATCGGATCTCAGACCGCGAGACGTGCGAGCGCCTGCTCGAACTCGCAAAGGAATGCGATGCCAAGGCTGAAGGATTGAAGAAGCTGATCGAAGAACGCGGAGCGCGGAGATAGGGCCTCGAGTGCGGAGCGAGCGGCTACCGTCCGCCAAAAACAAGGGCGATTGCCCCCACAGCGAAGATGACCAGCCACACTGACCCGAACAGCCAGAAGTCGAAGCGAGCCGCACGGCGTTGTTGTTGTTCATCCGGCTCTACCGGCATCGGAACAGCCTCCTTCAGCCGCCACACACAGGCTGCGCATGACAAGGCCAATAATGCTCCTTCGTCGCGAAGTGTAGGAGTGTAGGGCTGTTTTCCGACTGCCCCAGGTGTCGGGAGCGGATAAGAAACAGGTAGTTGTCTATTTCTCTCAGCCTACACTGCCCTCTGTCGGATCTTGACCCTACACCCCTATGGTTGCCCTCACGCTAACAGCTTGTCGGGGTGAGGCAGCACCTCCACCTCATCGGCCAGCAGATCGTCTGGGGTTCGCACCGTTAACCATACCCGATACTTCAAATTTTAGGTGTATCGGGCTAAGCTGCCTCCCATGAGCCCGTACCGGATGCACCTTGAACCCCTCGCGCAATCGGTTTTGGACGGCCAAGGGATCGGAGCGGTCTGGCAACTCCACCTCGACGCCGCTTACGCCCATCGAACCGGATACCCCACAGCAGCGAACGCCATTTTGGATCTTGCCGAGGCGATTGAGCAGGAGGTGATGCGCCGGGACATTGCACCTGGTTCACTGGGCAACTGGCGCTGAGTGATGGCGTCCCACTTGATGCCTGACCGACCAAAACGCAATGCCGCTTGGTACGCTGAACAAGCGGAACTTCTCTGGCAGAAGACAGCGGCGGTCGAAAGCAACGAAGTGCTTCGCAGCAGCTATCTCGGGTTGGCAAGAGAATATGAAAAACTAGCCGCGACACTGCAGAGGCGTACCGCTGGATAATGGCCCCAGCGGCTTGTGACATTTTTGGGTAAGATCGTTCGCTTAATGAACTATTAATTGTATTCCCCTGTAATCCGCTTCGTTTCCCCCGAACACGCAGTAGTTGGGGTCAGTATGTTCGGGACAGTTCTTCGACTATTAAAAAACAACAAAGGGTTCACACCAACCGAGTACGGGTTGATGGCCGTGTTGACAGTCATTTTCCTAGAGCGACTGGTGACCACCTTCTGAAAGGTGGCTTACCCGGGCCGGAATTGGAAATCGCAATCATTCCGGCCCGGTCTTTTTTCACTCGCGCCCGCGGTTACATATACTTACTGCCATCCGCCGAACGTCGCCGGCGCAAGCCAAACAATGCACCTCGATCTCTGAAGCGGTCTCCTGCTGAAGTGATGCAGCAGGTAGCCTACTTTCCTCCTCGACCTCAGCGGGGACTGAAGATCGCGGCCAAGCATTTTCGTCGCACCACCAGATTCTGATCCCGCGTTCTCGTCGTCGGCGCCGGTGCTGCGCGCATGTAGCAGGCGAGAGGAGTAGCGCGAGCCCAGCAACGTCCGCGCAGCACACGAAGCAACAACGTGGAACGCGCTCAGCCGTGTTCCCGCAGCCGGCTCTGCAACAACTCGCCTCGCCCTTCCAACACCGGGTAAGCCGCCGCCGCGAGGGGGCATTTATGCGCTTCATGTCGCGCAGCACGTCCAGATGAAGCGCGCTCGTTTCAACGCTCTCGACGCGGCCGGCCCGGATGCGTGCGAAATTGACCTCGGTTTTTCCGGCCCATTATCTGCTGCGTACTGAGGCAAGCACGGTGACAATGACAATGACCGGCATCGCTCCCGCAAAAGAACTAATAGCTAATCCGTTCGCGCCAATTCGGCGGCTTTAATCCGCACTTATGGTGACAGCGTTATATTTCCTGAGAACCCAAATCACTTCGATCCCATTCAAGGCAGAAGCCTCGATTTCAAGGCGGTAGTCGGGGTGTCGCGCAACATAGGCGAACAACATCATCATCTCCGCGTAACCCCAAACGTGGAAGTGTATATTTGCTCGTTGCGCAGTCATGAGCGCAATCTTTTGGCGACGTTCATTGCCCTCCAGGTGATCCACGCATCGACACCACTCTTCGTAGTGGTCTAGAAGCGAGCAATTCGGCCCTTCCTCGTGGTCTCTGACCAGATGATTGAGAGTTGTGACCTGTCTGTCTTTGTCGAACGTGAACCTTTTGTCCGGTATCGCCAGGAATGCGATTGCTAAGGGTCGTAGCACCCTGCTGATCGTCTTAAGGGCCTGAAGTGGATCTTCGACGTGTTCGAGGACGTGATTGGCGATAACAAAGTCCTGGCTGTCG
>JAFAPG010000465.1 GCA_019247235.1 Acidobacteriota bacterium | reverse complement strand
TTGATTTTTCCAGCAAACCCAAAGCTGACCTCGTTCTAATCACCGACATTCACGGCGATCACATGGATCCCGACTCAATCAAGGCAATCGAGAAGACCGGCACCGAAATCCTTGCCCCGCCGGCCGTAGTGCAGACCGTTACTACAGGCAAAGCCATTGCAAATGGGGAAACCAGGACATGGCAGGACTGGACCATCCAAGCCATCCCTGCCTATAACCTTAAACGTGGTCCGGTGCCTGGGAAACTCTTTCATGACAAGGGACGTGGCAATGGTTATCTACTAACCTATGGTGGCAAGCGCTTCTACTTTTCAGGTGATACCGAAGGCGTGCCGGAGATGCGTGCGCTAACAAACATTGATGTCGCATTTGTGTGCATGAACTTGCCCTACACTATGCCGCCCGATGAGGCAGCGGAAGCCGTCAAAGCATTCCACCCCAGGATTGTCATTCCGTATCACTATCGCGGTTCGGATCTCAGCATATTTCAGAAGGCGTTGGAACACAGCGGAATCGAAGTTCGGTTGCTGAATTGGTATCCCAAGTGATATCCGAAAAGACGTGGTCATAGCGCCATCGGAACAGTTACGAAAACGCCTTCCGTGAGAAAGCCATTAAACTAGAGTTCTCCTCCTCCTTGAACGATCAACTCATACAGTCCAGGCGTTTCTTAGCCAGGATGTAGTTCCTCGCGCAGCGAGGCGCGTGCGTTCGGATCGGCGCCGTCATCGAACAGCCAATTCTCCAGTTCTCATTGTGACGCGGTGACGAGATGGCCTCCGGTGGACCTGTGGTCGTCAGATACTTCATGCCCGATGAAGGAGAGCAGCACCGAGGCAGCTGCTTCGGCGACGGAGCTGAACTCTGCTTCCGCAAAAACTATCTACTCAGCACACAGCCGCGCTTTCATACGATCACCCCCGGAGGGGCGCTGCACGGCGCTGGAAAGTTGGCGCCTGCGAAACTTTTGAAAGCAAGCAGTTGCGCGATTCGCGGCGCTGTACGGCGCTGGCCCGGTGCTGCACAGCGCCCGAACGTTACCGCAGAGTAACCTAAAGACAATAAAGCAAGCTCCTGCTGCGAAGGAATCCCGCGAGTGATGCTGGCGCCTAGCTCTAGCGAGGTGCGCTACCATAGCAGGCAGAGTAAGGAGTTCTATGGCTGGTGTGATCGTGAAAAATCCCGCCGTGCTCAGCGGCGAGCCGGTGTTTCGTGGGACGCGGGTTCCGTTCAAGGCGTTGACGGATTATCTGGAAGGCGGGGAGAGTCTGGGCGAGTTTCTGGAGCAATATCCGAGCGTGACGCGCGAGGCGGCGATTGCCGCGCTGGAAGAAGCGCGTGACAGCCTGGTGGCGCATCTGGGATGAAAGCTCTGATCGACGAGTGCGCGCCCAAGGCGTTGAAAGCGGCACTAGCAACCGGCGGATTCGACTGCACGACTGTGCAGGAAGTGGGATGGTCGGGGAAGGAAAACGGCGAACTGCCGATCCTGGCGGATGCCCGCTTCGATGTGATGGTCACGATAGATCGGAATCTCCGTTATCAGCAGAACCTCACCGGACGTAAGATCGCGCTCCTGATCGTGCGTGCGCACTCGAATCGTGTGGTGGATTTAAAGCCGCACTTTGCTGCTTGCATCGAGGCTTTGCGAACTATTCCCGGGTACGGTGGTCGAGGTAGGATCCTCGACGTAGTGTAGCTTTGGGAAACAAGCGTCCCATTGTTTCGTGGGGGGAGACTGTACGGAGCGCCGGAGTCAGATCAAGGTTCTGCGCTTGGCTCCCATGAACGCGCAAAGAACGCGCGGCCTTGACGCGCCTCCCTCTGCGCTCCTTTCTTGCAGCCGGCGCTGGGTAGCTACTGGTGTGCGTTGCTGCGGGGATGTCCATTGCTGTCAGAAGCCACGAGCGGGTTAATCAGGCGAATGACCGCGCGCTGATCGCGTTCCTGCAATGATGCCGTCTGCTGAAATCTTTTCCCAAAGATGCCGATTCTGCGGCTTTCCCTCATCGAGCGTCGCCGGTTTTACTCCGAGCAGTTCATCGGTCGTAACCCGTGCCGAAGGGCCAGCTGTCTGATGGCAGGTGAGACGCTCGTACTAATGGCCTGTTCGCGGCGCTGAGAACTCGGCATTTGTTTTTAGTCTTGCCGTTGTTCCGGGGTATGTGCCGGCGCGGTCCGCCTTGCAGGTAGATCCCTTACTTACACTGCGAGAGGTTTCACAATCGCCGCATTCACCGCACTCGCTCTGGGCGTTGTGCCCATGGCGAACGCCCACGACAAAGGGTGCTCCAACGCCAACCCGAGATTCGGCGACATGTGCTTACGAGACCTCACGCGGCAGACCCTGCAGCAGTATTTCTCGGGCATGGCGGTCAAAGTGCCCTATCCGACAATTTCGAAGATCAGAGACGGTCTGTCTTCGATTCTTCGTTCCGCCGTCGACGTCGGTTACCTGAACAGGAATCATATGGAAGGTATCAGGCTGCTACTAAGCGTCCGCGGCGTCTGAAGCCGACAATCACACCGATACAGTTCAGCAATCTCGTGCAACTGGTCTCCGAGCCCTATGCAACGATGATTTATGTCGCTGTGTGGACGGGCCTTAGAGAGAGTGAGCTTATCGGCTTGAAGTGGCGATGCATTCACGACGATTCCATCACCATCGAGGAGCGTTATTGTCGCGGCGATTGGTCCGTTCCGAAGACGGATGCGAGCGCGGCGACGATAGGCGTTGCGGAGCACGTAATAACTCGCCTGCTTGCGCTCAAAAATCTCACCATTGAGATTCGCGCGGGAAGGGCTGTTCGGAAATACAAAGTGGTCAAATCATCTATGCCTGACGATCTCGTTTTCCAGGGCGTGAAAGACGGGCTTCCGATGAATGACCAAATCATTCTCAAGCGACACCTGCGGTAGCCCGTAAGCTCGGCCTGCCGTTTGTGAACTGGAGATGTTTGCGAACTTCGCATGCGACCTGGCTAGTTCAAGCGGGCGCAGATCCGAAGAGCGTGCAAGGTCAAATGCGACACTCCCGAATATCGACCACAATGGATATATACGCCCAGATCGTGCCTGAAGCACAGCGGCGAGCGTTGAAGCAGCTGTCTGAGTTTCATTCACGGTCCATTACGGTCCAATAAAACGAAATTCTCGATGGTCGAAAACGGCAGCGAAACTCGGCAAGCCATTGAGAAGATTGGTGGAGCTAGTCGGGATCGAACCGACGACCTCATCGTTGCGAACGATGCGCTCTCCCAGCTGAGCTATAGCCCCCCAGGCATATTCAGAATTTTATCATCGCTGCACTTCAGAGCAGCTGAGGACGATACCAGGCGAAGGTTCAAGGGAAAAATATCGAAGAGGCGCAAGTTTCACGTTTGTCCAACAGCATTGCTGAATTCTTTTCCTTTCGGCGCTCTTGGAACCATTGCGTCCCAGCGCTGAAAGTTTTAGAGTTCAATCGCGAGCATGAGCCTCGAAACCCTCACTGA
>JAFAPG010000460.1 GCA_019247235.1 Acidobacteriota bacterium | reverse complement strand
CCTTGGAGAGCGCCTCAAAGCCGCTCATCGGCGGTCCTTATCTGCGTAGCAAAACCGCCCCCCAGGCCGTCTCCGCCCTGCTTCCGATTTTCCTGGCGCGCGGCTATCTCAAAGCC
The DNA here is from genome assembly GCA_019247235.1 of Acidobacteriota bacterium. GTDB lineage: Bacteria > Acidobacteriota > Terriglobia > Terriglobales > Acidobacteriaceae > Gp1-AA145. Next base: position 3,074 of record JAFAPG010000460.1, on the reverse strand, counting down.
CAGTTGGGCGATCCACGGACCACCGTGGTCGAGGATGGTTCTGAAACTTGGATTGACCTGCGTCTGCCGGTCAGTGCGGGAGCGCGCTTCAACCTGAGCTCGGTCGAGTGGACCGGCAATACCGTTCTTGCCAGCAAGCAGCTCGAAGCACTGCTCCACCTGAAAATGAATGACCCGGTTGATGCAATTCAGCTGGCGCGGGATCTTGAAACCATCGAAAAGCTTTATGGAACCAAGGGCTACCTGTACGCTCGGGTCTATCCCAGCTCAACCCTTGACGATATCCAGCACTCGGTTAGCTACGAACTAAATGTTATCGAGGGTGATCTGTACCGCATGGGCGATCTCCTGCTTCATGGACTCGACGCCGAAGCTACCAAGAAAATGACTGCCCAGTGGCAAATGAAGAAGGGGGCCCCCTACGACAATAGCTATTTAAGCCGATTTTTCAGCCTGATCTACCGCGACGTTGGCCTCGGCGTTTCCTACCAGGTGATTCCCAAGCAATCGGTAAATTCCGAAGACAAGACGGTTTCCGTGGCGCTGCAGTTCCTTCCCAAAAGCTGAAGCCACTAGCAAAGATCATTGGGCGTTCTAGAACGGGAAAGAGAACCGGTTTTGTCTGGCCCTGATCTCGTTTGGTGTTTAAGTCTGCCGAGCTGTTTCCGACTCGCGCCAACCAGCTCAGGGCTGCATTTGTTTTTCTCGTAGTTTTCATATGCAGCGTGCGCTGCCTATGTTAGATTGGACGATTCATCAGCCCTAAACCCCGGAGGATCTCTGAATTGTCCAAAGACATGGTCCCCAAGCGGATCTTCTTCACCAAGGGGGTGGGAAAACATAAAGAGCGGCTGACATCGTTTGAGTTGGCCCTTCGCGATGCCGGAATCGCAGCTCAGAATTTGGTCCGAGTCTCCTCCATCTTCCCGCCGAACTGTAAACTGATCCCCCGTTCTCAAGGACTCACCTACTTAGATCCCGGCGAGGTCGTATTTGCGGTGGTGGCCGAGAATTCTACCCATGAGCCGCATCGCTTGCTGGCAGCAAGCATCGGAGTGGCAATTCCTGCCGACCGCAACACGTACGGCTACCTTAGTGAACATCATTCCTTTGGCGAAACCGAAGACGCTGCGGGGGACTACGCTGAGGAACTTGCCGCCGAGATGCTGGCGACGACCTTGAACGTGGAGTTTGATCCTGATCGCTCCTGGGATGAGAAGAAGGAGATCTACCGCATCTCGAATAAGATCGTGCGCACGGCGAACGTCACCCAGTCGGCGGTAGGAGACAAACGTGGTTTGTGGACGACGGTGATCGCCGCGGCCATTTTCATCTTTCACTAGTTACTGGCTGTGTGCTTGAGGGAGCCGCCGAAGCTGGCGTCGACAAGACCAGGTTTGAGCTGCCGGCGATGGTAGCCGCGGCCGCCGAAGCTTGGGGCCGAGCCATCTTAGCTTCCCGTATCCCCGCCAAAATACTCTGCTCCCAATCCAGGTGGGGGACGGTCGAGCGTTGAGCGGCCTCAAACAACGCGAGTGCTCGCTCGGGCCGATTCAGGCGTTTCAGACACAGCCGCCCGGCGCTCAGTTGAGCCAGGATCGATTGCCGTTCAGCTGGATAGGTGCTCGCCAGCTTCTCATATTCGGTGAGCGCGCGCTCGAAACATTCTTCTTTTTCCAATCCGCGGCAAAGCTCCAGCCAGGTCGCGCAGGGTAGCGATGCACCGCCAGCTTTCAAAAACTCCTCATAGCTGGTCCAGGCTAATTCCATTTCCCCGGTCTTGAGGTGAACGGCACAAAGCGTAGCCAAAAGCGGAGCGCACTCGGCGGGCTGGTGGCGATGAATCTGGCAGAGCAAGTTTAAAGCATCGACCGAATCCGACTTGCGCTTTAAAAAGTTCCTCAGAATCGTCCGAGCCTGACCGAGCTCACCGCCATCGATGAGCTGATTTGCTTGCTGAATCTCAGGCTCGCTTTCAAAGGTAAGTTTCGCTTCGATCTTGCGGTTGGCTTTGTGCTCCAGGCCTGAATAGCGCAAAGCTAAGGCCGCGAACGCGCCGAAGACAAAGCCCCCAACATGAGCCCAGTGGGCGACTCCAGTGCTCTGGCCAAGTATCGATCCATAGAAAATCTCCATCACCAGCCATGCCGGAAGCAGCCAATAAGCGGGAGCCTGGAAACGCACTCGAGCGAAGATCCACCAAAGCATCTCAATTCGCATCCGAGGGAAACGCACCAGGAATGCGCCCATCAGTGCTGCTACCGCGCCCGAAGCCCCCAGGGTGGGGACGATACTTCCCGGGTTCAGCCAGGCGTTAAACGCGAGAGCGGCCACTCCGGAAAGCAAGTACAAAGTCAGATATAACAAACGACCCCAAAAGTCCTCTAGAACAAAACCCGCCAACCACAAAAACCACATGTTGCCCAGTAGGTGGAGCCAACCACCGTGTAGGAAATTGGCCGTAAAGTAGGAGATTGCGCTGGGATGTGCCGGCACAAAAGCGTACTTCTCGGCAATCGAGCCCTCCCGCACCCGCTCGAGCTCGGAGCTAAGCGAGTTCAACTCGGTTTGGAGCGCCTCCTTGTCGCCGTTCTGAAGCATATTGGCATCCCAGTCGTCGAGGGCACGACGGTGCGTGGTCTGAAGCTGCTCCCATTCCTTCGGGTAATGGTCTTTGACTGCATCAATCACGTCCTCCACCCCGGAAGGTACCTTGAGCTCGGGGTGAGTGGCTGCCAGTAGAACCAGGTGAAGCTTCAAGCGGCCCAATTCCCTTTGCTGCTGTTCAAGAGCGTCGTGGGTCAGGAGAAAGGCCCCTAGGTTGATGGCGATAAGGGCGAAAGTTATAACCGGCCATCGCCGCGCGGACATATTTTCGTGCCGTATGGGAATGAACACGAGCCCTCAAGTTTTTGCGGTCGTGGATTGGAGGACTGCGTTAGTTTAGTGCGCCAGACCGGCGGGAATCAGATGGAGAAAGGCGTACGGCGAAAGTAACTAGGCACAGACCAACATCGCCGCTGGTAAGAGAGAACCCGGTGTTGCCGCAGCAGATTAGCGATTGCGTGTTCACT
>JAFAPG010000459.1 GCA_019247235.1 Acidobacteriota bacterium | reverse complement strand
CGCAAAATTGAAGAGCTGATGCTGGAACTTCGTCAGCGCTTCACGATAGCAATCGTCACTCACAACTTGCAACAGGCGCAGCGCGTAGCAAATCACACTGGCTTCTTATACGTGGACACCACACAAGGTGGTCGCACCGGTTATTTGGTGGAATTCGGAGACACACGTCAGATCTTTCAGCAGCCTCAGCATAAACATACCCAGGATTACATTCGTGGGGAATTCGGCTAATCGCGCAGGGTTGTGCAATCGACTTGCGCCGGAAAAGACCGACGGAGATGCCGAGGAAAGCCTATGCCTCCATTTCGCAGACGATCGATACTACTGATACATTTCATCAGTACCTTGGTGATTTGTGGCTGCTCGACTCAGGGCGTCCCTTCCAAGACAGCTCCCAAGCCCCCACGCAGAGTACCGAGTGGTGGCGTTCTGCTGCAAGGGGCAGGTGGCACTCTGCCTGCAATCCTCTACCAAAAGTGGTTTTCTACCTACGAAAATCAGCATCCGATAGTAGCGGTCTCGTACGACGCAGTCGGAAGCGGTGAAGGAATTCGCCGCTTTATTGGGGAGAACGTTAAAGACGAAGAAAAGATCGATTTTGGGGGAAGCGATGCCGCGATGCGTGATGACGAACTGGCGCGAGTTCATGGCGGAGCCATACTTCTTCCGGTAACTGCGGCGAGCGTGGCCTTAGCTTACAATCTGCCCGATCTTACCGGCCAGTTGAAGCTTTCCCGTGACGCCTACTCGGGTATTTTCCTGGGAAAGATCAAGAACTGGAACGATCCGCGTATCGCGAGGACAAACCCTGGTATAAAATTTCCAAATCTCAGTATTGCAATTGTAGTTCGCCAGGAATCTAGCGGAACCACATATGCTCTGAGCAAGCATTTAGACGCGATCAACGACTCCTGGCGTGCGCAATTTGGCGCTGCCACCGTGATTGACTGGCCCGGCAACGCTATGCGCGCGAAAGGAAATGAGGGAGTAGCGGGAGCCATCCAGCACTCTCTGGGGGCGATTGGGTACGTTAGTTATGAATACGCCTACCGGCTGGGTTTGAGAGTAGCTCTGTTGGAGAACCGGGAACGGCAATTCGTTGCTCCAAGCAACGAACATGCCGCCGCAGCCCTCGCCCGCACCGACCTGCCAAAGAACCTTCGCGTTTTCGTCGCCGACCCCGATGGTATTAACTCGTATCCGATTGTGACCCTGAGTTGGATACTGCTGTACAAGAATTATGCCGACGCCAAAAAAGCACAGGCCTTAAAGGACCTGTTCTCCTGGTGTCTTACCGATGGTCAGCAAGCTGCCCCTGCCAACGGGTATGTTCCCCTGCCAGCCACACTGGTTGCCGAATCTCTTGCGGCGTTGCAAACGCTGCACGTCTATGCACAGTAAGCCTGTTGAAGAGCAGCGATTCACGAAGTTTTTTGCAACCACGACTTGCTGGCAAAGTAAAGCTCTCCTCCGAGATGCCAATCGTCGGGCTCTTCTATTCACAGACGCCGAACCTGATCACGCGTGGTCGCTGGTTTCCCCAAACGATTCTTTTTACGCTTGATCTCCCACGAGTTTGCCATCGCAGTCCGGGCCCTCGTCTGGGCCAGTGTACCTCCACGATAATCAACTCCGCTATGACTCGTCAGACTCGGCACCGTAAAAAGGTCGATCGACATCCTCAATAACCCTTGAGGTTTCGTACAGGCTGGCAAAGTCGCAAGAAGTCATTCCCCTTGGAGTTCTTCTCATGCTGTAACCGTGTTTGCCGACCAGCTCCTTACGAACGCTCCAAAGCGGGCAAGGGCCTTGGGGAAACTCTCTCCGGCAGCTGCGAAGCCCAAGCGGAAATGTGAGGGCTCATCGAAGCAATCACCCGGAGCCAGAAGGATTCCATGTTCAGCGGCAGCCTGGCAGAAGGTTCGGTCGTTTTCGCCGCTCAGGAGCCAAGGAAACGCGGTCATGCCGCCTTGCGGCGGAATCCAGCCCAGTACATCGCGATGATCCGCCATGAATCGCTCCAGGTGCTTTAGGTTTCTGCTGGCAACCTCCTGAGTCTTGCCCAGCACGATGTCACGTCTACGGATTGCAATTTCCGCAATAATTTCTCCCATGGTGGTATTCGAGACCGAGAAGTAGGCGCGCGCGTTCCAGTATTGCTGCCGACGGCGGACGTCGTGTTCGACCATCCAACCTGTGCGCACGCCAGGAATCGAAAACGCCTTCGACAGGTCGGCGATTACGGTGGCGTAGGGCAGGCGCGCCGCCGATTTCGTTGGCCTTCCATGGTAGATGGGATGGTAGACCTCGTCGCTCACCAGCTGAATGCCGCGCTCGGTGGCAAAGTCGTGCAAAGCTTCCATTTCGTTATCGCCGATCGTGGCGCCAGTGGGATTATGAGGGCTGTTGACCAGGATGAGCTTGGTCCTCGCGTCGGTAAGCCGCTTGATCTCGTCAGGATCGATGTGAAAGCCATTCTCGCGACGCACGCGATAGAAACGGGTTTCTAGGCCCAGAGATTCTGGGAGGGCGGAGAAAGTAGTGAAGCCAGGCAGAGGAATAATTACGTTCGCGCCGGGTTCAGCAACCAACCACATCAAAACCACGAGCGCTTCTGAGG
>JAFAPG010000315.1 GCA_019247235.1 Acidobacteriota bacterium | reverse complement strand
CGTTCGGCGCTTACTGGATTGCGTTATTCGCAGCGGGGGCGTTTGTGTTTTGTTGCGTGCTGACAGTGCAGGGATTGGCGCAGCTGCTGCCGCGACAAATCTTCCTGCGCGTCTCATCCATTCTGCAAATGGCTTGTTTCTGCCTTTTCCTCTTGGTCTACTTCTTGCAGCCGCCGTTCGCCGGGCCCGAGGCGCTGGTCAATAATGGAGGGCTGCTGGCATGGTTGCCGTCCTATTGGTTCTTTAGCCTGTTTCAGGAGCTCAATGGACCTTTGCCGTTGTTGCTTGCTCCGTTGGCGCAGCGAGCGTGCATAGGTCTCTCGATTTCGATCTGCGGAGCCGGCGCAGCTTACCTGATTTGCTACTTCCGCACTCTGCGCAAGATTGCCGAGCAGCCAGACATCCTGCCTGCATCGCGGCGGCTGCAATGGCTACCGCGATTCGGGAACTCGCTTGAAACAGCCGTCGGTCAGTTTGCCGTTCGCACATTGTGGCGCAGCCGGCAGCATCGGGTCATTCTGACTTTCTATTTCGGCATTGCGCTTGGATTAGCGATCTTCATATCGAAAGTGCCTGTTTTCGGCGAACAACGATCGTCAAGCGACGTTTGGTACCAAATGAGTACGCCGCTGGTGGCGTCGAGCATTCTCATCGTGATCGCCGCGGTGCTGGGAACACGGGTGGTCTTCTCGATGCCTTTAGAACTTCGCGCCAACTGGATCTTCCGACTGGTGCCGCGTCCCGAAATGCAGCAGTGCATGGCTGCAACTCGGCGCGCGCTCTATGCACTGGCCTTGGCACCGGTTTTGCTGGCAATGGCCGCGCTATTCTTCGCCGTGTGGCCGTGGCACGTGGCCACAGCTCACCTGGTGGTTCTGGGGCTGCTTGGGATGCTTGTGAGCGAATTCTTATTGCGCCGTTTCCAGAAAATTCCCTTCACGTGTTCGTATTTGCCTGGCAAATCGTACTTTCACATGGTCTGCCTGGCTTTCATTGGGCTGACATTTCGCGTCAGTAAGGGCGCCGCACTCGAACGTACCGCGTTGGAGCATCCGGTGCGATACGCCGCGCTGATCGGCGTTTTCGCTATCGCGGCTGGCGCAATCCGCTGGCGAACAACGGTGCGGGCGAGATCAGAACAAGCCGCAGTGCAATTCGAGGACGAGCCGGAGCCGACGGTACTCCGATTAGGACTGGAGCATCGGGACGGGATACTCCCGGTGCAGCCGTCACGCGCGCAGTATCGTCTCCCCTGAGGGGGCTACCAGGTAACTCCCGATGTAGATCACGCCGACCAGCAGTTTTGCAGGGGGTGAGGACCTAAGCAATATACCTTCTCTGTTCGGCGCAATAGATATAGCAGTCGGATCGCCCGCTAAAGTGGGTTATCGGACAAGTGAAAAGCTGAAATTCCTCTCTCGGTCCTTAAGTTAGATGGGATGAGAAGGCTGGTCTCTAAGGGGAGACTAGCAGGATGAAGAGAAAAAGCGGGCTTGAAAAGCAGTCAAAAAAGAAGTCAGCGACACCGAAGAGATGGACGGTGGGCATCGATCTAGGCGATCAGTGGAGCCGCTACTGTGTCCTCGACGAAGAGGGCGACGCCGTTGAAGAAGGTCGGTTCAGGACAACCCCAGGAGCCTTAACGAAGCACTTCGCGGGCTCCGAGCCGATGCGGATTGCTATCGAAGCCGGTACGCATTCACTTTGGGTCAGTGAACATTTGCGCCAGTTCGGTCACGAAGTGCTGGTAGCGAATGCTCGAGAGATCCGGGCGATCACTCACAGCGATAGCAAGAGCGATCAGCTCGACGCCGAAAAGCTGGCTCGTTATGCGCGCGTCGATCCGAAGATCTTGCATCCAATTACCCATCGCAGTATGGAGATGCAACGGTCTCTCAACGTGATCCGTGCCCGTGATGTACTCGTGCGAATGCGGACCATGGCTGTGAATGCGGTACGTGGCCTGGTCAAGCCTTGTGGATATCGACTCCCAATTTGTTCGACCGAATCCTTTGCCGGGCGATGCCGTGCAGACCTGCCGACCGAACTATTAGACATGCTGAACCATTGCTAAAGCAGATCGAGCTGGCTACTGCACAGATCACCTTATGTGACAAGCGGATCGAAGAATTGGCCGACGGTGTCTACCACGAGACCAAAGCCCTCCGGCAGATTCCCGGAATAGGCGCTCTGACGGCCTTAACCTATGTACTCACAGTGGCGGACAAACGACGATTCTCGCAAAGCCGGGACATTGGTTGTTACCTCGGTTTCCGGCCGAGCCGCAGCCAGTCCGGCGATTCCGATCCGCAACTTGGCATTACGAAAGCCGGCAATCGATATCTACGCAAACTTCTGGTGCAAAGTGCCCATTACATGCTTGGCCATTATGGA
>JAFAPG010000152.1 GCA_019247235.1 Acidobacteriota bacterium | reverse complement strand
TGGCCGACCAGCGATTCCAGATTTCCTGAAAGGAGGCGCAGATCCTGATATCTCTGCCGGCACTCCTCGCAGCAGGAAAGATGTGAATCGAGCAGTGCGGCTTCGCTTGCGCACAATTCGTCATCGATGGCCTTTATCAGCACGTCGCTTCTTAAATGATCACTTCTTAAACGATCCGTACTCGTCATATAGATTCCTTCAACTTTTCCAACCCGCGCTGGACGTTTTCCGCGACAGTAGATACGGCGAGATTCAACACCTCGGCGATTTCCCGATATTTGAAGCCTTGCGCACGCAGCACTAGACATTGCCTTTGGGCGGGAACTAATTGGGCGATAGCCTGGCGCAAGCGAGTCATGCGCTCGCGGTTTAGCAACTCTTCTTCGACCGAACTCTCACTCGCCGCCGACAGCGAATCGTCGAGCAGATCAGTTTTCGTCGCGTGAAAGGACTTCTGCGCATTTCTAGCGAGGTTATGGGCGACGCGATAGAGCCAGGCTCGCAAATTGGCGCGATCGCCGCCCGCGAGCAGATGCTGGTTCAGCTTGAGAAAGCTCTCTTGCACGATCTCGCGAGAAGTCTCGGGATCGACGCCCAAAAACGACAAGTAGCGTCGGAGGGAGAGGTGTTCTGCATCGTAGTGTTCGAGTATAAGGCGGCGAAGAGAAGCGTCTTCCAAATAATCCGCCTTGCCTGCGATTACCGGCAACGCAAGGGTCTGGGGCCGGTCCATAAATACCAATTTACCGACCGCCATAGAGCACGGGCACTGCGGTCATCGAATGCATGCGTTTACCTTCAGCGAAGGCCACAAGAGAGCTTTTTGGGGAGTTGCACTTGGGGTTGGGGAAGACTCTCTTGTGGCCTGCCGTCTCGCATGCTATGTGCCTGTAGAACAACTGGAGCGAGTATTTTTCCGGTTGGACAAAGAAAATTCCCGCGAACGGCCGTAGGACAATAAGAATAGAGCGATCGTCATCGGAGGTACGCAAATTTGGTCCCCGAGAATGTCGACCCTATCCTGGAGCCAAACGGCACCGAAGTAGCTACAGCCGCCGGCGGCGCGCGCCGTTATCGAAAGCCGCTGGCCTCTATTCGGTGGTGCGATATCAAAGCGCTGTTGGGCGAGAGTTTGAATGGCTGGACCAAACACAACGCTACGCGGTTAGGCGCCTCGCTGGCCTTTTACACCCTTCTCTCGCTAGCACCTCTCCTGCTGGTAGTGATTTCGATAGTCGGTTTGGTGTTCGGCCGGGATGCAGCGGAGCATGACATCGTCGCACAGGTTCAAATGCTCGCGGGATCACCGGCAGCCAAAGCAGTTCAAGCTTTCATGCAAGGCTCGAAGAACACTACGCACGGGATCATCACAACCATTATCGGTGTGCTGACGCTGCTTTTCGGTGCCTCCGGAGTGCTGATAGAGCTGCGTGATGCGCTGAACACGATCTGGGAGGTACCCACCCGGAATTTGACGGGATTCGCAAAAATTACGAGCTTTGTCAAAGAGCGCTTATTTTCCTTCGCGATTGTGCTCGCGATCGGGTTCTTGCTGGTCGTCTCGTTGGCGGTCAGCGCGTGGATCTCCGCATTGGGCGCGATGTCCGCCTCGGTGTTTCCCGCCGAGGAGGCCGTCCTCCACATTGTGAACCTGGTGATCTCGTTTTTCGTGGTTACGGGACTGTTTGCCGCAATCTACAAAGTCATGCCCGAAGTGTCGATCGAGTGGCGAGACGTGATTCTTGGCGGGGCCGTCACTTCGCTCTTGTTCACCATCGGAAAGTTCGGACTGGGTCTGTATCTGGGAAAAGCGAGCTTTGTTTCAACCTATGGAGCGGCCGCATCCATCGTCATTCTGGTCATCTGGATTTACTATTCGGGCCAGATATTTTTCCTTGGAGCGGAGTTCACGAAAAGCTTCGCAAACCGGTACGGTTCCCAACCCAAACTGCACCCTGAGGGAATCGTCAAACCGGGGGACGAGATTAAGACAGCGCAAACTACGGAGCCAAAGATCATCACCCCGTCCGGGCTTCCATGAAAGCGGATGCAATCTAGCCCTCCCGAGCACATCCGGCGCGGGCGGCCTAAAGGGCACCCCGGCCCACAGTGAGCAAGCGCGGCCAGAGGTCAAGTCTTTTGTGGGGCCGAGTTACGGCTGGAGCGATGTTTGGCGGGCCGAGTCTCGACACCTGTGCCGAGGTTATGAGCGGTGTTGACCAACGCCAGATGTGAGAAAGCTTGCGGGAAGTTCCCAAGCTGGCGACGCTCTTTGGGATCGTATTCTTCCGACAGCAGGCCGACGTCATTGCGAAGCGCGAGCAGGCGTTCAAAGAGTGCGCGCGCGTCATCCAGCCGGTGCTGCAGAACGTAATTATCGACCAGCCAGAAACTGCAGGCGAGGAA
>JAFAPG010000057.1 GCA_019247235.1 Acidobacteriota bacterium | reverse complement strand
GCATTTCTCTGCCGTCAGACCGACCTCCTGGTTGCTGCGGCCATGAGCGAGCGCGCGGTCAACATTAAAAAAGGCCAATTTGTCTCTCCCTGGGATATGCGCTATGCCGTCGAGAAATGCCGTACCGCGGGTAATGATCGGGTGTTTGTTACGGAACGCGGCGCGAGCTTTGGCTATAACAATTTGGTCGTCGATATGCGCTCACTCGCCATCATGCGCAAGTTCGCGCCGGTGGTCTTTGATGCCACTCATTCTGTGCAGCTACCTTCGGCAAACCAAGATAATGACCAGGCGGTCAGCGGAGGGCAGCCCGAGTTCATTCCTTTGCTAGCGCGCGCGGCCGTCGGGGCCGGGGTTGACGGTGTCTTTCTCGAGGTGCACGATAATCCCAAAAGCGCAAAGTCCGACGGGGCGAACGCGCTTGAATCGACCAAGCTTCGAGGTGTGCTAAAGGAGTTGACGGCCGTTCACAAAGTGTTGGCCCAAACCCGCGAGATCCCCTGACAAAGTCCCGCCAGAAAGTCACTTTCGAGTCGTTCCCGGCTTCCCCTTCAGCTATATTGGAAATATGGCAACTTACCTCATTACTGGAGCTGCAGGGTTCATCGGTTCCTCTCTCGCGCGTGCTGTGCTTAAGCAGAGGGATCAGGTGCGGGGTATCGATAATTTTTCAACCGGCAAACGGGAGAATATTGAAGAGATTCTCGATCAGATTGATTTTCGGGAGGTGGATTTGCTTGACCTCGACGCCTTGCACTCAGTGTGCCAGGGCGTGGATTACATTTTCCACGAGGCTGCCATCCCTTCGGTACCGAAATCTGTCCTCGACCCGCTCGGCAGCAATCGCGCCAACGTGGATGGCACCGTGCACCTGCTGATCGCGGCCAAGGATGCCAAGGTAAAACGTGTGGTGTATGCCGCCTCCTCTTCCGCCTATGGGGACACTCCCACCTTACCGAAGCACGAAGAGATGGTCGCAAATCCGCTTTCGCCCTACGCGGTCGCCAAACTCGCAGGCGAGTATTACATGAAGTCCTTTTATCGCTGCTATGGGCTTGAGACGGTCAGCCTTCGCTATTTCAATATATTCGGACCGCGGCAGGATCCTACCTCACCTTACTCTGGCGTCTTGGCAAAATTTATTACCCAGATGCTCAAGGGTCAAGCGCCGACGATCTTTGGCGATGGCACCCAGAGTCGCGATTTTACCTACATCGAGAACGTCATTTCCGCCAATCTTCTAGCGGCCAAGGCACCGGCGTCTGAAGCCGCAGGACGAGTCTTTAACGTGGCCACCGGCACGCGAGTGGATTTGAATGAAACTTTTCAATTGTTGAAAAAACTGACCGGCTATGAAGGCCAGGTGAACTACGGGCCAGAGCGTGCCGGTGACGTTAAGCACTCGCTGGCAGACCTCTCGCGCACCCAGGGCCACCTCGGCTATCGGCCTGTGGTTAATTTTGAAGAAGGGTTGCGCCGTACGGTCGAGTGGTACAGGGAGCAAGCGCAGGGAGCTGAAAGCTGTTCAAACCAGGCGTCAGTGTCTCGAAGCTGAGCGCTCAATCTTGTGTCCTTCGGCGGTCGTGCCCGCTTTTGAAAACTCAAACAGCAGGTTCCACTCGCTTGCCAAAGGCTGTCCCCCCATTGTCGGAGCACTAAACTTCCACTGTTCGGCAGCTTGCATGGCAAGCCGGGCAAAATACTTGCTGGGCCCGGGCTGGATAAATTGTGCGTTAGAAACTTGGCCGGAAGGGTCGACCGCCACTTTCACCCGGATTTTAATTCGGCCGTGAATGGTATTCTTGGCGCTCTGGGACGGGTTCGGCAGGACTTGATTTCGCACCAGGCCAGCCGAATTGGTCACTGGGGCGGGGGTGGCGTCGGAGCGACTCTCTGGCGCCCCAGCAGAGGGCACCCGGGAATCCTCAACTGAGGCGATCGAACCGCGGTGCAATAGACCATAGATAGCACCCGCCAACACCAGCAACACAATGGCCCCGAGGCCTAGGAAAGCTGTCCAGGGGCGCTCGGATTTTTCCTCTTCTTCCTCCTCTGCCTTGGCAAAATCCACAGTGGGAGAAGGTATTTTCTCAATAACCGGTTCCTCGAGGCGCTTGGTGATATCAACGAGCTTCCAACGAACCGCGGGATCACGCTCAAGACAGTGGGTAACGATATCGGCAAAGGGCTGCGGCAGGTCCCAATATGCGGCTGCTTCGTCCTTTTTGGGCTGGGAAGAGTGAGGCGTCAAGGCCTCAGCCAGCGTCACTCCCAGTGCCCAAACATCCGCAGCTGGAAAAAGCCGAGCACCAATGGCCTCAGGTGCATCGTAAATAGTGACTTCCGAGCGATCGCCCGAGGCACCCGCTGCCTGAATACTGTCGCTTGATAGCTTCAGTTGGTCGTACACAGCCATGACATTTGAGGGCCGCAGGTGTCCATGAACCAGACCCTGGCGGTGCAGGTAGGAGAGCGCGTCAATGGTCGGCCGCAACATAGCTTCGGCCTCGGTTGGACTCAGGGCACGCACGGGCAGGATTTGCCCTAAATTTTCATCCGCGTATTCAGTGACTACATACAGCACTTCCTTGCCCGTCACCCAGGAGCGGCCACACTCAAGGATGCGAATTAAGTTTGGGTGCGAGAGATTTGCGACACGGCGCCAGCCGGCAAGCTGCGCGTCCGGTTGCAACGACTCGGCTAGCACTAGCTTGATCGTGACCTTGGTTGCATCCAGCTGGGTTAGAAATACGGCCGTCTCCGGAGTCCCTCCGAGATACTGCTGGAGGCGGAAGCGGCCTTCCACCAGCTGGCCTTCCCACTGCGCCCCTATATCAAGAGCCTTTCCCGTGCTCATGCCTGCCTGCATTAGCATATTTTAAGCCAGCCAAGGCTTTGGAAACTGTGAATAAACACGCGCAAACAAAAGATTTAGTACCTGCGCAGCGGGCTGCGTCTGCCCAGGGTGGGGAAAGACCCCGGAAACAAATGCGAACGCTCGATTGAGCCCGCCCCCCTCAATTCCGAGTGTCAGAGGGATCCATGCGGAAGCAACTCAAATGACTAGTGCACGAAGGCAGCAAACTAATCCGGCAGTGACGCGTCTTGGGTAATTGTGAATTTCGTCGCCACACCCGGCACCTTACCTCTGCCCGCAGGGGCAAGAGGCTGCCCTGAACCGATCCAGACCTCTACATCGCCGGCTGAGACGCGGCGCTTGCCGCTTTCGTCGACCACACTCAAATCCCGGTCCCGCAGGGTAAAAGCGACGTTCTGCCGCTCGCCACGATTCAGGTGAACCCGCTTGAAACCCTCAAGAGCGCGAATTGGAGCACCAGCGATACCCGTATGCGTAAGGTACAACTCGACGACTTCATCGCCCGCCATCGAGCCGGTGTTTGAAATATCGGCAGAAATTGTGACCGTGTCCGAGGGACCTGCGCTTTCATGATCTACTTTGGCATTGCTGTAGCTAAACGTCGTATAACTTAAGCCGTAGCCAAAGGGATAAAGAGGCTCATCGCGAAAGTAGCGGTAGG
>JAFAPG010000018.1 GCA_019247235.1 Acidobacteriota bacterium | reverse complement strand
CGCCGCTCGTGCCCGTAGATCCAATAGGCTGACGTTCAAAATTGGTGAAGAAAAACAGCTTATTTTGCATGATGGGGCCGCCCAGAGTCGCCCCGTAGCGGTTGCTGTCATATCTAGGATTGTGCGTTAGACCTTGCAGGACGTAGTAGTTGTCGACGGCATTCAGATTCCGGTTCCTGAAATATTCATACACCGAGCCGTGGAAAGAGTTGGTGCCGCTTTTGATGGTGGTGTTGAACTGTCCCCCGGAAGAATGTCCAAACTCAGCGTTAAACTGATTTTCCAGTACAGAGAAGTTTTGGACGGCGTCATTCGGCACCGCAGCCAGATTGCCGGTGACCGACTTATTATTATTATCCACTCCCTCGATCGTGAAATTATTGTCGCGTGGCCGCTGACCACCGACCGAAGGGCCCGCGCCCAAACCCAAACCGCTTGAGTTTGTGACGCCGGAGCTAAGGAGGGAGAGATTTAAAACTCCGCCGGACGCTCCACCGGTTGAACCCAAACCCATATCTTCCGATAGTCGCGCGTCATAGGTCGCGGCCAGCTGTGCCGAGGTGGTGTCAACCGGAGCGGTCTCACTGGAGACTTCGACTGTGGTTGACGCCGAACCAACCTCAAGTCTGATATTGGCTGTGTTGGTTTTATTTAACTCGATTGGCACGTTAAGCACGGATGTACTCCTAAATCCGTGCGCCTGCACGCTAAGCGTATAACTGCCCACGGGCAGCTGCCCGAACCTGTATTCGCCTTGAGACTTGGTGCTGGTTGTCACTCGCTGTCCGGTGGCCACATTCAGCGCCTCGATGGTCGCCCCGTTCACCGCGGCACCGGAAGGGTCGACGACGGTGCCGGTTAGATCACCGCTGATGGCCTGACCACCCGCCAAGCTAACTCCGAGTACGATCCAGGCAAGCGCAGAGAGCGGCCAAGTTACTGCACGAAGTCTCGGATTTAAATTCATAGGAAACCTCCTCGCGAACGACGAAGATCACCGGTTTTTTGCGTTCGTTAGGCGAGGGCAACCGACATTCCAAACTTTGTCAAAAACTAAGTATCGTGTTTACAAGTATTTGCAGCAGATTCATCAGTGCTTCCTTGGCAGAGTTACTGAAAATGGAAGGCGCGGTTACTGATTTTCATATGATGGATCTGGGTGGGTTGACAAGATTCGAATGACTGTCCGGCAGAAGGTCTACGAAGACACCGGAATGAGTTATGCCAGTGAGATCGGCAAGAGTTTGCGTCTCCCGTGATTGCCGGTGAAGTACAAGTTTTGCGAGTGGCATTCCTTCGCAATTAACAGGCTTCGCACCAGGTTGACGGCAAGCCCCAGCGAGAGGTTGCTAACGCACTTCACCTTTTCGCGGCAGGCCGGCGACTTTTTCGAAATTTTTTGAACACCGCAGAACCGAGGCGCACTGTGGTTCTGACGGACGCAGCACCGCTCCGTGAGTGTCGGAAATTTTTGCCTAACGTGAGTAGACCTGGATTTTCAATCTCAGGCTATTGAAGTGAAGTGCGCGCCTGTCTGGGAGAGCGTTCAAGGTGCCAAAATCAACGGCGTGGCAAGCCCCGGTTCCCACGCATCTGGTCCTTGCGGCCCTTTTCTAGCTTGCAGGGAACGGACGCCTGACGGCAAAGACGTCGATTTCGTCTTTCCAAGCTTCCGACTTCATGCAACAAGCCATTGTCTGCGTTAATTGTGGTGCAAAAGTATTTGCGCCCTGCTGCCATCAAAGCCAGAGTCCTCAAGGTTTTGGTTTTCACAATTTCGACAATTAACTCTTCGGAATGGCCACATTATTGTCATTATGCTGTGACCAGCGCCGATGTCGCCTATCATCGGCCCTCAATCTCAACCGTGCTATTTGCCAGCAACCCCTCGGTTTCTCCATTTCCCTGGTCTCACGCCGAGACTACCGGCGCCTCTCTGCGAACGAGTCTACGACAATCCTTGCTGGGCTCCTACCTGGGCCGGGATTTTGTCACTGAGGGGCGATCTCTGATTCTTTACGGCAAGACCGGCCGCGGAAAAACCCATTTGGCCGTTGCCATCGGTTATCGCGCAATCCAGAATGGTTTCGAGACATTCTGCGCCACGGCCGCGCAGTTGATCGAGGACCTTTCGAATGCTACCAGGAGAGGATAGTTGCAGGAGCGCTTGTTAATTTACACTCGCGCTCACGTCTTGCTGGTTGATGAAAGGCGATATCTGACCTAACGGTCGAGATGCCGCCAATGTTCTATTTCATGTGGTCAACCGCCGCCATCTGAAGAGACGGCCAATGTTGTTCACGACTAATAAGCACTCGGCGACTGGGGACAGGCGTTGCACGATGAAGATTTAGCTGCCGCTATCTTGGATAGCGGTCTTTGAACGTGGACGATTCATTCGCCTCGTGGACCCTCGTGGCGACCACGTCATCTCAACCCTGACGAGTCATTGCCGGCCACCGCTGAGAGGGTCATAATTTCCGGAATTAACGGCTCAGAATTTCCGGACCCACAACCCGCTGCTTGCTTTGAGCTCCGCTCATCGCCACAAGAATCGAGGGCCATACGTAGAGCTTTTATGCAGCTCATACAGCACCTCACACTTTCTAGGATGAGCATGTTTGCTACCAAACCTTGGGAATCATGATGTTGAGGCAGACTCTTTTCCCAAGATTGCAGTTAGGATTGTGCAGGCTACAATCGTCTGCCGCTAACTAGCTTCGCACGATTTTGCGTAAGATTAGTGACGTGACAGTTATTGTCGCCAATGCGACGCACATTGCCACAATGGCCGCCACTCTACATGGAGGCCCTCTGGTAGGCTCCCTGACTGCAAGCTCAATTATGGGCTACACAGTTTAGCATTTGGGGACGAAAGATCCTGGAGCTGCTTGAGATTCCAATCGAGCGATGTAGATGCCCCATACTACCGCTGAGCAAAAACCTAAGATGGGCCCCCACGGTCCTTCGTAGCTTGCCAGGTCTGGGTTTGCACCTGATCTCAAGTACCAGAAACTATAGTGCGCTGCAAAAAGAAGCGAGCTGAGCCACCACCGGATCCGCCATGTTCGAATTAAAACCAAAGTCAAGATAACCATCGCGCCGACCAGTTCTAGAGGAGCCCATTGATATGGCCATCCAAAGGCCCAGCCGACCAATTGATAGTAAAAAAACCAAAAAATAGCTGGAGCTAAGACTAGAAGGCCACCAGCGAACGACCGAAGAATTTCTTTTCCTAGTTTGGTACCCGAGGAGATGTGCAGCACAATGCCAATGCATGATGCCAAGATCATTGAGGAGATCAAATACTCAAAATACCCTCGTATGAGATCGGTCTGTCTGATCCCTAAGAAGTGATTAATGTTAATCTCCAGCCGAACGAATGGGATTGATAGATTTGGCGCAACGAGAAAGATGATAGACACGGCGAGAAAGGCCGTATACATTGAAATTAGCGCCACATGTAAAAAGTGTAGAGTTGGCTCTAGTTGATCTTTGTTTAGCACCATCACCTACTCCTCTTCTTACTGGTGACAATGTTCGCCTAGGAATAAGTTATGCCGTCCGCCCCCTAAGCACTGCCCCAGACGTAGAGCAGTAGGTGTATAACCCCCGTTTTCCCCATGTAAGTAAATGTTGGAACTTGCATGGAGTAAACCGTCCAGAAATGATCAGAACTGCCCTGGACGCTACATCCTGCTCGTCCTAAATCGGTCACCCGCCCAACCGCATGACGTAAAAACAGCCCTGTTACCTATTAAGTATCCGGTGGCGTACGCCGCATAGCTCGCCAGAACTCATCAAGGCTGGCAGAAGTATAAGCATTCCAAATTAGCTGTCTGGGACCGGGCAAGCTGGCGGATGCGCTGTCTTGCGGATAACAACTAAGATCCGCTCCGGCAGTGAGGTGGTATGACCTGCGGCAACGGTGGTCAGAATCGGCGGTGATTGGCTGAAAGCGTCGCAACTCTAGTGTTGCTCAATTTCCCACCACGAAGTCATTGTGACCGAGTTGCTCCCGCTGGATCAAGAGTTGTTTGTTCCCCCTCGAATACTCCGTCAAAAACGCTGAACGTGAGTATGTAACCGGTCCACGCCTTAGCCTCGTCCTGGCCAGCTGGATGAACCTTGACGACCCAAGCTGGAGATATGAGGTCCTTCTCTTCAGTGAGATGGGGTGCTGCATAATCGATCGAGTCAAGCGTCAGCTTGCCAAGAAAAGGTTCTAGTTTACTGATGTCCTTTTGTATCAGACTCGCCACTTCGTTTTGTGTGTCTGCGCCATACTTCACGCCAGATGCTCTCATCGTGTCTTGTACTTGCGCATCCGACCAATCCGGATGA
Organism: Acidobacteriota bacterium; assembly: GCA_019247235.1. GTDB lineage: Bacteria > Acidobacteriota > Terriglobia > Terriglobales > Acidobacteriaceae > Gp1-AA145. Next base: position 86 of record JAFAPG010000018.1, on the reverse strand, counting down.
GCAAGAAGAAGTGTGGATAGGTCTCTCCACCGTTGTTGGATCGCCGGTCAACAAGTCATAATAGATGACGGAACCGGGCCAAGCTG
>JAFAPG010000504.1 GCA_019247235.1 Acidobacteriota bacterium | reverse complement strand
GACAGTATTCGGACCGCTCGGCTGGGGTGTTGGTACGTTTAAGCTTCCCATTCCAGGTCGTACTGTTAGTTGGAATCGCTTGGCTGGCTTAGCGCTCATTCTCGCGGCGATGGAGAGCCAGTGTCGGATGGAGTGATGCTCATCGTTATGCCGTCGTATTCGGCGGAATCGTGGCCTGCCTGCTCGGAGGTTTCGTGATTTTCAAGGTGGGCGGGGCTCTACGAATCGACTGGATCGGCAAAGCGGTTCTGGATACTGCTGCAGTTGCCGCCCTTCTTCCGTTGAGGCGCAATGTGAGGTCCGGCTAAGGCAATCGAAAGTGGAAAGGCATTTCTTTCCAGATTTCTAATGTTTCATCTGCGAGCCCGGAGCACAAGCGGCATTAGAGGTGGACGTGAACAAGAAGGGTAACTACGGAATAGATTCACCGGGAATCGTGGCGACTCTCGTCGCCTTGGGGTTCGCGATGGCAGTTGCGAGTCGCATCGTTCATTCCGGATGGCGCTGGTTTGCCTGTGGTCTGGCCGGATACCTTCTATTGGGCGCCGTGGGGATGTTGTTCTATAGCAAAGTCGGAAAACTTGCACTACGTGAACGCCTGCTCGACAAAATTCCATGGCGAGGTGACGAAAAAGTCTTGGACATGGGCTGTGGGCGCGGACTGTTAACTATGGGCGCGGCCCATCGATTGTCGAGCGGCACCGTGGTAGGCGTTGACCTGTGGAAACGCGGCGCGGTGAGCGGCAATCGAGGCGAATCTGTGCTGGAAAATGCCAGAGTCGAGGGCGTGGACGGTAGGGTGGAAGTGCGGGAAGGCGACGTTCGAGCTCTCCCGTTTGGGGGTGGCACATTTGAGGTCGTTGTGTCGAATTTCGTTGTTCACGAGCTAAAGAACCGGGCAGACCGACGGCAAATGGTGGCTGAGGCGGCACGGGTCTTGAAACCGGGTGGGCACATAGCCATTGTGGATTTCATGTTTACCGACGAGTGCGTAGAGGACTTACGGATCGCCGGCGTGCAGGCCGAGCGGATACGCGATGGATTCCTCTCCTTCTGGATATCGGCCATTTTTAATTTCGGTCTATTGAAGACGTACCACGTTGTTGGAAGGCGCCCGGTGTAGGCAGGAAATCGATACGTGGAGAGGCAAAGCAAAATTTCTTGAGCGCGCTTCCGAAGCTAGGCAAGCCCCATACGGCCGAAGCATGTTTCCTTTTCCAGGCTTCAAGTCTTTCGGCCTGCGAGACGATTACTGCGTTTGGGTTTGCCGTGAGTCGTCGCCCAGTTCGTTTATTGTTCCGATTTCTCGGTTGTGAGAGTTCCGTGTGGAAGGGATTGCAATGGTCAAGAACACACCGGTCCTGCTGATTAGCTGCTCGCTCGTGCTCATGAATTGCCACAGGGCACATGCGACCGACGAGTGGCACGTGGAAGCAACTCCCGGGGTGATTTCACAAGAGATCCATTTACCAATGGCGATGCCCGACTCTCGGGGACCGTCTATCTACCTGAGCATGGCGACCATTTGCCTGCCGTAGTGGCTCTACCTGGCTCATCGGACCCAACGAGAGGGTCAGCGCTCTTTCAGCATCTGGGTGACAATCTACCGTTGATGGGTATTGCCGTACTCACTTATGACTGCCGCGGCAGCGGCAAGTCCTCTGGGAGTCTGGAGAACATTGACTACGACACTCTTGCGGACGATGCGATCGCAGGCCAGCGTGCATTGGCTAAGCTTCCCTGCATTGATCCTCACAGAATTGGCTTCTGGGGACTGCGCCAATCAATTTGCCCCGGTGGTGCTCAGAGGCGCTGAGGAAGAGGCCGAACGGCTGGCCGCCTTTCTGGGGTGTCGTTTAAGTCTCGCTTGGAACTCGTTGATCTGATAGGCAAGTCTGAGAGTTGCGTTTCGCAGCTTCCTCTAATCATAGGGTGTTTATAGCGTGGACCACCTTCGTGTACAGACTTCACAGTTTGGCCCTCCTGAGGAAGTACTGGAGCTGGGAAAGGCGCGAACGCTCTTGCCAGGACCCAGTGAAGTACTTGTTGCGTTGCAAGCAGCCCCCATAAACCCGTCTGATCTGCTCACGATTCGAGGCGTTTATTCCGCCCGCACTCCACTGCCCTTCACTTCCGGATTCGAGGGCGTCGGGACCCTTGTCGCATGGGGAGAAAACGTGAGCGATCTCAACGTGGGTGACCTTGTGCTTCCGTTACGTGGCCAGAGCACCTGGCAAGAGCATATCGTTGCTCCGATTTCCTACTGCGTGCGGGTTCCGGAGGGATGGTCAATCGCGGAATCAGCACAACTTTACATTAATCCGCTCAGTGCGTGGTTGATGCTCAGACAAACCTTGACCGAGCCCCAGGGACGCTGGATTGCCCTCAACGCGGCCAACTCAGCCATTGGCCGTTTACTGATCCAGCTCGCAGTTCACACAGGTGCGCGCGTGATTGCAGTTCTCCGGGGCCGAAATTACCTCTCCTCGCCGGTTGAACTGGGCGCCAGCTATGTCGTCGACACCAAGCAGGATTCCATCTACTCGGCTGTAATGCACTGCACCAAATGCGCGGAGTCGAGGCAGCATTTGACGCAGTTGGTGGAACCCCTGGCCGAGACCTGGCAAGCACACTATCGCCAAGCGGTACGATGGTGCATTACGGGCTTCTGTCCGGAGAACCTCTGCCAAGCGGTGTCAAAGCCCGACACTTTTGCTTGCGCAATTGGGTCAACGAAGTTGACGCCCCGTTATGGAAGGAGACGCTTGGGAATTTGTTCTGCGACCTTAAACGATGGCAGATTCGACTGGGGGATGTGCGAGCTTATCCAATCTCAAATTTCCGCGAAGCTGTGGATGCTGCTCAACAACGCGGTCGAGACTATAAAGTGCTCCTTGTAACCGCGCGAGCAGAATATTTGGTTAACCCGAAGCTGAGTGTCTGAAGCACAACAAGTAATGACGAGCCCGATTTCCTCGGCAAGCACAGTGACTGCCGCGCTTCGTAGGTGGCCCGGAAAGAGGATAGATTTCAGCGCTTGGCGAGCAACCGGCGTGAACAAGGCAAAACGATCAGGACGTCGGATAATCGGCCATAATCCGTTCATTCATTGGTCTTTCGGTCCTCCTCGAGCAGTTCTGGGGTCGTCGTGCTGTTATTATGCTTGACGTAACACGTAATGAAATGGTATTTCTGAAAGCGTGATCGTCAGCTACCGCGACAAGCGGACCAGAGACTTCGCATCCGGTAAGCGGGTCAAAGCATTCTCTAGAATTGAGCGCGCTGCTCGACTCAAGCTGGATCGCCTGGAGGCCGCGGTCGAGCTCAAAGATTTGGCCGCGTTACCTGGCAATCGACTCGAAGCTTTGAAAGGCGCCCGAAAGGGACAGTACAGCATTCGGATAAATGATCAATGGCGAATCTGCTTTGAATGGCTCGGAGGAGCACCCGGTCCATCAAATGTCGAAATCATTGACTACCATTAGGAGATAACGTTGTGGCAATTCCTGCAATTCACCCCGGCGAACATTTGGCGGAAGAGCTCAAAGACTTGGGCATGAGTGCTGCTGAGCTTGCACGTCAGCTCGGTGTTCCGACCAACCGTGTGACTGAAATCCTGAATGCAAGACGCGCTATTACAGGCGATACGGCTTTGCGACTGGCACATTTCTTCGGGACCACGGCAGAGTTCTGGTTGAACCTACAGAGCCTGTACGAGCTGCGCGTCGCGCAAAAAAAGGCTGGAAAATCGATCAGCCAGCTGCCGACGCTGAAGCACTTCGAAGAGGCCCATGCGTAGGCCGCTCTTCCTTGTTAAGGGTGTGGCTGTGAGTGTGGCTGTACATTGCTAAACATGGCCAACGTTTTAAGCATTTCCAGCAGGTTCTCTGTGCGCGCAAGACTTGTTGTAAGTGGTTGGTGAAATTGGTGCTTAGAGTAGAATGAACGGCAGAGAACGGGCTGACTCTTAATCAGTAGGTTGAAGGTTCGATTCCTTCCGCGCTCACCATTTCTTTTCAATGATTTGCGACTAAAAATGCCCGCACGGAAGCACTCTTGACGTGGTATTGAAAAGGCTCGACTTAGCTCGTATCGGCTCGAATCGTTCGGCACACCTTGGCACACCTGTCACGATCAGATGCTGTGAGCTTTGATGTGCTCATGTCCGCCATCATTACAATCTCCTATTGATCAATGCCGCCTCGCTTGAGACAACTACTGGGCATCGCAATCTTGGCGTTTCTGCTCGTGCCGTGCGTCTCGGCGTGCGCGGAGAATGGCTCTCCTCAGATCTGCGAAGCTCGCGACCTAGATATCTCGATCGTTTCCGAATCTCAGTCAGCGACGGACAATTCTGGCCACCTGCTTGTCATTGACTTTCGCAATCGGGGTAGTCGCGAATGCCGACTTGCGGAAATGGAATTGAGAGTTCCCGGGACAGGTGACAACTACGCGTGGGAAGCGCCACCACCGGACGGCAGTCCAGCAGCGCTCACGTTGCGACAACGCGCAAATATGCTCCCTCCTGGAGGCTTAGCCCACATGTTGGTCGCGTGGTCCTCCGTCCCTTTGGAGTACCACGGACGCACAATCGCAAACTGCGTTATACGCGAATCCCTGGTCGTTCTGCCGAACAATCCCGGAAATCAGCGGCCGTGGCTGGAAGTTCGCAACCCAGGCATCCGCAGTTGCGACACTATGTTCCACTCTGGGCTTAGAGCCGGTCCTTATCAGTTCGGAGAACCAATTGCCCAACAATGGCTGGATCGGCAAAAGCTGCAAGCAGACGATTTCTCCGGCGAGTTTCTTCCGGATGCTCAGGCTGAACGAGTTTCACTCCGCGCGCTCTCGAAGGTCGAGTATATGCCGGGCACATTCCAATCGGGATACACCGGGTACTTCGAGCTGCTCCTCAACGTGTCCTCGCCGGCTTCGGCGCAGTGCCCATACAGAATGCTGCGCAAGCGGGAGGAAGACGGGGAGACCACGATCTACATAGACCTGTGCCCGCCAAGCGCGCGGAAAACGCGAATGGGTTCTACAGAGGTGGAGCTGAGGCCTCGCGATCTCGGAATGCTTCCATCGCGCCCAGGCCGTATCGAATACGAGATCACGAGTGAAGTCCTCGACATGAGCAAAATCGAGAATGCCCGTGCGACGTACGAACTCTGGGTACGCGATCCTGCCGAGGCAATGCTGCCCGTCATAGATTCGAACCTCCAGGGCTGCCGCGCGGAACAACTCAAGTTCTCAGAGCCGATTCCACTGGGCCGCAATTGGGACCATCCCAAGGTCTACGCACCTCTCGGCGAGACGCTGGACGACGCAAAGGTATATGAAGCTGCCAATATCAGTTCTGATCCGTGTCTGCTCGGCGGAGTACCGGAGCTCAAATTTCTCGAGCCGCCCGAGATCACCACGGGCTTCCTACTGCCTCCTGTGTGTCGTAACTGCGCAACCCCAGTCTTTAAACCGCGGAATATGGAATGGATTGAGCTGGAGCCAGGCAGTTCCGCCCACTTTATGGTCGGCCGCCGAGTTCTGGACCCCACTTTGGGAAACCTTTGTACCGTAATCGGTGGACTCGAACTGATATTGCCTGGGGATACAGCTCGGGTCAAACTGCCGTTTGACGCGGCAAATTGTGGGCAGGTACCGGTAAGTGCCTGGCGCGAGGGACCCTACGACAACGATGCGATGAACGTTAGATACGACCGCAAGCTGCAGCGTCGAGAACGGCAGCGCCTGACCGCGGCGCCACGCGTTCCAGTCGAATGCACGAAAGAGATCTCCGAAGACACAGGCAGGCCCACGATGTTTCCGTCGCAAGGGATTACTTGGGGAGTGTCTACACGCCCGGTGAGGTCCACAGAACCTGCGCTGGCACTGCTGTGGCTCCTCAACTCTTCGGACCAGCCTGCCTCGGTGATGACCTGCATGAGCATCGATTACTTCTGGGCAAGAGGTGTGAATATCTTCGACAGGGGCGGACACAGAGTCCTTAGCAGGCGTGAGCAGAAGATGAAAAGGAGTCCGGAGTCGCCGGATTTCTGGATGTGCACGCGCAATTTCGCCATCAGTATTCCTGCCCACGCCTGCATGCATGGGACGTTTTCCAGCCCGGCGTACGACTTCTCGCGCGACCTGCGCATGTACTACGAGTTGCCGCCCGGGCGCTATTTCCTCTTACCAGCAGGGAAGGCTAAGAACAACGCGCCCCTGACGCGAGTGAGCGAGCAGTCAAGCGGCGTAGAAATCGTGATCGAAGAGCCCTGAATTGGGAAACCGCGGACGCGGTGCTTTACGTTGTCGTCCGCCTCGTATATGTCTGCTTGATGTATGCGCACGCGGACTGATCTTCAATGGTTGGCGACCGGACTCTGGTACTACAACACGGGGATGGTTGGCAGACATACACAAAATGCATTTTCAATCCTGAATTGGGAGGGCATGCGGAGCCGCTTGCCCGAATTGAAAAAGGTCACAAGGGCGATCTCTGAAGATGATCGCCAGGGCCATTTCAATTTTCCATTTTGGGAGGTTTTAATTTCGCGTTCGGACCTGAATCTTGCATCTCGCATCCGCCACTGTCAGAGATAATGCGAATCACATCATGAAGTTTGAAAGGATTGCAGGCATGTTCAAGATCGAAGTGAAGCTCAAGGTCGCAGAACGTGAAGTGTCGGTAGAAAAATTCGCTGCGATGTTTCTTGCAGAAGCCATCAAGGCGGCGCAAGCTGAAATAACCCCACCGATACGCGTAGTCGCTTCCCAGCCTGTCAAACCAGATGTTTCCAAAGAAAGAAAAGAGACCTCGCGCGTACTGAGAGTCAAAGAGGCCGCACACCTTCTTGGTCTGCGTCCTTCAACAATAAGAGCTTACATTGCGAACAGAAAGATTGCGTGCGTTCGAATCGGGCGGCGGGTCTTTGTACCTCGGGAAGCCATTGAGGAGACGATTATGAAGGGACTCATCCCGGCGAAAATCCGATAACATCTCCAGAGTCTGCCCCGGTTCCCCAAAAGGTCTTTATCAGGTGATCGATGCCGTTACGCATCTTTCAATGATTTGACTGAGGTCAATTGCACGAGTCAGTGGTGTTTCATCAGAGGTTAGAGGCGCATCCTACGTATACGGCGCCGCCCGTCCGTCAAAAACATCGCGTCGGGTGCGGAGGACCGCGGTGTCCACCCACAAGAAACCTCTTCGGCAATCTCGGCCAAGGCCTCCTAGACCAGTTTCGCAGCTACGCAATCGACCGTCATAAGATGCGGCTCACGTTAGGCGAAAACGTCCGGTGATAACCGACCCTTAACGCAATCGCGAAGCCATTCCCAGCGATGTCGAGCTCGCTTGGTTACCGAGCAGCCGACCACACCAAAAGTTCCCGCCGACGCCAGAATTGGGGTCCGACCGGCGACATGAATTAACTTTCTTGCGATTTGGTGATATAGTGTTGTATAACAGAGAAACGGGACGGCGTTTCCTGACGGACCGGATTGAAAGCTGCTGGAGAACCACATCAAGTTCAGTGCGTTGCTGCCGGCGAATCGATCTGATTTCGCTCTTGGGCGTGACGTTTCAGTTCGATGGTCTCAATAGGACTTTGTGGGGATTGCGATCGCAGCTTCCAGGCGGTCTGCAGTTTTCGTCGGCACTTAAGAGGTAAGTATGAAGTTATTGCATTTAGTAGTGTTCATCATCCTCCTCGCCGGGGACGCTGCCTCATACGCGCAGTCTCCTGGCAAGCCCGGCTCGATTTCGGATGCGCAAAAGGCTTTCGA
>JAFAPG010000385.1 GCA_019247235.1 Acidobacteriota bacterium | reverse complement strand
TGAAGGCCTTTGCCTACGGCCACGGCTCGCTTGAATGCGCCAAGGCGCTCGAGGCAGAAGGTGCAACTTGGCTGGGCGTAACTTCGCTCGACGAGGCTATTCCCCTGCGCGAGGAGGGCATTCGAACCAGAATTCTCATCATGACGGGTTTCTGGCGCGATGAAGAAGAAGAAATTGTCAGGCTTAAGCTCACGCCCATTATCTGGGAAAAGAGCCATGTAGAGCTGCTCGAGAAGGCCGCGATGCGGGTGGGCGTGAGCCGTCATCCCGTGCATTTAAAAATTGACACCGGCATGGGACGCCTGGGCGTCGCCCTCGAAGAGTTGCCCGCGGTCATTTCCGCCTTCAAGTCGTCGCCGCACCTACAAATGGAAGGCTTGGCCACCCATCTGGCCTCCTCTGAGATTCTCGACTCGCCTTCGGTCGCCGAGCAGCTCAAGCGATTTGACCAAGCGCGTCACATGCTCGGCGAATTTGCTTTTGTACCCCCATTGGTGCATGCGGCCAATACCTCGGCGACGATTTCACACCATGAAAGCTGGAATACCATGATTCGTCCTGGCCTCGCCTTGTATGGATATCACTTGCCTTTTGAGCGTGCCGGACGGGAGGTGAGCGGGCGCGGTCTGAGACTCGGGGTGAAGCCGGTGCTGACCTGGAAAACCAGAATTCTTTCTTTGCGCGAGGTGCGCGCCGGCCAAGCTCTGGGCTACGGGGGAACCTTCATCACCAAAGGGCCTAGCCGCATTGGAGTATTGCCGGTGGGCTATGCCGATGGTTTAAACCGCGGGCTCTCGGCTGGCGGAAGGGTCATCGTGGGTGAACATTACGCACCTATCGTAGGTCGTATTTCGATGGACCTAACCTTGATCGACGTAACCGGCATTCCCGATGTCCAAGTATCCGATGAAGTCATTCTTCTCGGTGCTTCGGACGGTCTTAGCGTCGATGCCAGTGAACACGCGCAGCTTGCAGGAACGATTCCCTACGAGATTCTCTGCGCCATTTCTAAGCGCGTGCCACGCAGATACTGCTGACCTAGCTGGATCTTTGCCCTCCCTAGACTGGGGCCCTCTATCCTCGTCTGTGATTCAACCTTGTCAGGCGCAGAGCTGGTGGATAGGTCCATTGACTAGAAACTACATGTATAGTAGAGTTGCAAACATTAATAGTAGGCACGAATGAAAGTACCGAAACTGAGCAAGTTGGAGCTGCAGGTCATGGAGGCATTGTGGAGCGAGGGGCCGCGCTCCATCCGCGAAATACAGGAGCGTTTCCGGAAAGAAAGCGGCCTGCGTACACCACCATTCAGACGACGGTGTATCGCCTCGAAGGCAAACGGGCGCTGCGTCGATTCAAGAAAGTGGGAAACTTTCATATCTTCGAGGCCGCGGTTTCCCGCGATCTGGCGCAGCGTCGACTGATTGATGAGCTGCTGGCCTTATTCGGCGGGCGCACACAACCAGTGATGGCGCACCTGATTGAATCAGGAAAACTTTCGCTTGAGGATGTCAAAGAGGCAGAGAAGACGCTGCGTACCCTGCGCCGAGGGGAAACATCACCATGACTGTCGCAATCGGGCATGGCAACCACGTTGTCTCGTGACTCGCGGTTTTTTCCGCCGCCTAGTTGGCGGGGTGAACTTGTTAGGTGAAAACCGGCTCGGCCGGGGGTAGAGCGTCGCTTTCATGGCCAAAATGTCAGCCATGGGTGGCTACAAGTTTTCAGAAACCTAGCTGGTAATCATAAAGCGCGGCGAAGGAGAGTATCCATGTTTCCCGCAAACTGGAGTTCACTGGTTGGGAACCACCTTTGGCAGTCGACTCTATTTGCCTTCATCGCCGGCTTATTGACCCTGGCGTTGCGTAAGAACCACGCGGGTATCCGCTACGGCTTGTGGCTGATGGCTTCGCTGAAATTTCTCATTCCCTTCACTCTGTTTTTTACTTTGGGAACCCACCTGCCCGGGAGACGAAATCGATCGGCAGCAAGCGGACTGTACCTTACCCTGGAGCACGTCAGTCAGCGGTTTACGGGTCGAACCCTGCCGGCCAGTGTACAGGTGTTTTCCTCCGCCCCTCGAGATCACGGGCACTGGCTTTTCTACCTAGTGCTTACGATTTGGCTCGCTGGCGCCATGGCCGTCGGTGTCAGCTGGTATCGTGGTCTGCGGAGGATCTCGAAACTTCTCAGCGAGGCGACACCATTAAAGAAGGGGCGTGAGCTTGAGGCCTTGGAGCGCGCCGAGCGGCGCGCCGGAGTCAGCCGACCGATTGAGATCCGCGGGTCCTCGCTGACACTGGAGCCGGCGATTTACGGCATTCGCCGGCCGGCCTTGTTGTGGCCCCGCGCGATCTCGAATGAGCTAGAGGATCGACATCTCGAAGCCATTCTCGTACATGAGATTTGGCACGTCCGTCGCCGCGACAATCTCTGGGCGGCGGTGCATATGTTCGTCGAAGCGCTATTCTGGTTTCACCCATTGGTGTGGTGGTTGGGAGCCCGGCTGGTGGAGGAGCGTGAACGTGCCTGCGATGAAGCAGTTTTGAACTTAGGAACCCAGCGCGAAATCTATGCCGAGAGTATCTTGAAGACCTGTCAGTTCTCCGTGGCATAACCGCTAGCCTGCCTGTCGGGGGTTACCGGTGCCGATCTGAAAAGGCGAATCGTCGAGATCATGACCAAAGGTGCCGCCCAAAAATTAGATCTCGCCAGGAAACTCCTGCTTAGCGGCGTTTTATCGCTGGCGGTCACCTTACCCATCGTTGTCGGGAGATACGGATGGCAGCAAGAAAGCGGGAGCGGGAGTGCATTGCGATATGAAGTGGCTTCGATTAAACCCTACAAATCAGCCGACAACTTTGTGAAAATGCAGGATACCCCGGACGGCTTCTCTTCGACCGGCGGTTCGCTTGAAGAATTGATTGTCGCCGCCTATCAGGTGGAGGACAATCGGGTCTTGAATGCCCCGAGTTGGTCGCGCTCCGAACGCTATGTTGTCCAGGCGAAAGCCGATGCGGCTGTGGCCGAACAACTTCGTAAGCTTAGCCCCGAGGAGCGTAACCGGGCACGGCGC
>JAFAPG010000477.1 GCA_019247235.1 Acidobacteriota bacterium | reverse complement strand
GACTTGGTGGCCAGTGCGCGCCGGGTCATTGTGGCCATGGAGCATACCACCCGTGAAGGCCAGCCGAAAATCCTGCGCAAGTGTACGCTCCCCCTCACCGGCTCAAAGGTCGTAGATACGATTGTGACGGAAATGGCCTACATCCGAGTCACTCCCGCCGGCCTGATGGTTGAAGAATTAGCGTCCGGAGTAAGCCTCGAGGATCTACGCCGCGCGACCGAAGCAATTCTGACGCCTCACCCCGCCCTAAGAACCATGGAAATCTAAGGCAACGGCACCCCGTCCATCTACTTTTAGGGGATGTGGTTGGCCGGATTCTTTCAATCTTATCGTCGCGGTCGCGAAGGGTCCTGACTGTCAGAGAGAATTTCGCGAGTTGAATCTTCCCCAGCCTGATCTCGCGCTGAAGCCGGAGACGAGCCTAGGAGTTTGAGCAATCGTCGACGGCCGCGATGCCGAGGTCTGCGGTGAACCATGGTTTCAACCAGCTCAAGAATTCGTCGATCAAATACGCGCGCATGGAATTGATCACTGCGCTCAACGGCTCGTTTTGCAAGTTCCGCAAGACGCGAGCTCTGCTCGGCCAGCGCAACTGTGTTACTCACCAGCTCCTCCATATTGGATGAGAGAAAGCCATTGATCCCGTGCTGAATAATTTCTCTCTGCCCTCCCGAGCTGATAACTACCGGTATGCATCCCGCCCGCATGGCTTCCACCGTAGCCATGCCAAAGTGCTCGGAAAATACCGGGTCGGCCGTCTGATTCTCGTACAAGCCACCGGTGTGCCAGAAGATTTTGCCTCCGCGGAGGACCTCAAGAACCTGGTCGCGCTCGGGGTTGATGAGAAAGCGTATTGGCAGCTGGGAAGCCGCTTGTTCTACAGCCCGGAGGTAGGCACGATCGTGCTCGGCATAACAGGAGCCGATCAACCACAGCTCCCAGGGCGCTTGCGCTCTCTCGAGAAAGTCACGAAAGGCAGCCACCTGCTCAAGTTGTCCCTTGCTGCTGCGTTGGTCAGAAACGAAGCGACCAACCGAGACGATACGATTGTGCTTTTTGCTGTCACCGACTTCGAGCGCGATCGGAGGATAGAGAACATCGGCTGGGATTTGCCACCTCTGCTTCATCCAGTGGGCGGTAAAAGCGGAGTTGGCCAGAATGTGATCGTATCCGCTTAGGCAAGCGCGCCAGGCTAAGCGATAGGCTTGAGTTCTCAACCAACGATCGGCCGAGGGGCGCTTCTTCCATCTTTCGTCCGAGAGAAGCAACTGCTCATCAAGCGGCACATCGATGGGAAAATGACAGTAGATAAGCCCATGTTGGCCATAGCAGAAGGGAGGAATCCAGTGGCCAGCGTAGATAAAGAGATCGTACTCTCCGGTAAGCTCGCGCGATCTTTGGAGCTGTCGGCGAAATGAATACCGGCTGGGAATGGCGAAGCTTTCCCAAATATCGACCAGTCCTCGACATCCCACTGCTGCCAAATCCAAGGAGAAGGCGGCCGAGACTTGCGCCACATTAAAGCCGCTCCAATCGCGAATGAGCTCCACGGAGTAGAGCTCCGATAGAAGCCAAGCTACACGGGCAGCGACCATCGTGCCCCCGCCTAAAGAAGGACCGGTATGGTCGAGTACGCCAATGCGAACTAGGCCGCTTCCGGTTTTTGTTTTCATGTGTTGCTCTTATGAGACAACCCGACGTGAATGCATCAGACGCTTCAGAGTGCGCCAAGCTGCTCGCGTCCAGATCGCATGCTTCTTCAGAAAGGGGACGAGCAGTCCAAGAAATATCCCTTCGTGCAGGTCTTCGGCCAGCCAGGCGCGAAACCTCCATGCCCAGCCCAAGGTATGCAGGTAACAATGAATCCGCTCCCTCCGAGATACCGGAGCGCGGCGGATCAAGAGCAGGTATTCGCGAAACTGGCGCAGAAAAGGAATATAGAAGCGACGCCGCCCGTTAGGGTCGAACCAAAGCAGCCGCTCCAGTCTGGTGCTGTGCGTTTTTGTAGAGTTTTCCGGGTGCAAGCGGTAACGGAACAGGGGCTCGGGAATCTCGTAAAAGCCGCCGCGGAGCGCCAGTTCGGCCAAGAAATTGTCGTCCGATTGAGCGTAGGCGCCCACCAAGCGAGTCTCCCTGGCGGCGCGGGCTCGCATCAAACCGTAGATTTCTTCGCAAGCGTCTCGCCGATGAATGAGGGCTTGAAAGCGTTCATGGGGGCTCTCGATTCCGCTTACCGAGGAAGAGGCAATCGGTGCCCAGCCGGCGCTTGTGGCGGGCACTAATTCGCTGTTTTCGTCGATGCGGGCGAATTGGGAATAACAAAGCACGATCGCAGGTTCACGGTCGAGAACCGCGACGCACTTCTCGACGAAGGTCGGCTCGCATAGGTCATCGTGGCATTGCCATTTGAAGTATTCCCCTCGCGAGCATTCAAAGACGAAATTATGATTCCAGGCGGCTCCCCGATTTCTCTCCTGGCGGAGGTATCGTATCCTGGGATCGCGCGCGGCATAGGAACGACAAATTGTTTCAGTTCGATCTACCGAGCCGTTATCAGAAATGATGAACTCAAAGTCGGCAAAAGTTTGCGCTAAGATCGAGGTGATGCTCTGTTCTAAGAACTTCTCACCATTGAAAACAGGCAAACCAATGCTGACTCGAGGTGTAGTCTGCGTGCAAGTCTCGATCGTCGAACCTATCACCAGATGAAATCCCCAACCACGTCTCGTACCTGGACAGCTCCCGGGCGCCCAACCATTCGGCAGTCGGGAGCCACCCCCCCCAGCAAGCGTCGTGAAAGCCACCCAGCTGCTCTGCCCACGCGGACATCAAAAATGAGGCCAGTGCCCGTGGGGCTGACCGAGCAGCCACCCATTACAGAATACCCTAAATTGAGCTGTTTTCTGTGAGGTTTGGGGGGGGGCCGCCACAGGCCTCCACACCCAAGGAGATGCTCTCCACAGGGGGCCGAGGACAGGCGGCTTAACAAACCCCTAGGCTGAACGCCTCTTGTCCGAGCCATGGCACTCCGTGTAGGCTCACCATACGGCAGCTTCCAGGGGCCTCAAGCCGCCTCCTTCGTGCGATGACTCCAGAAATCATTGCTGTTGATGCTCACGGGTCACCCTCTTACTCTGCTCGGCATAGGGTCCAGGAGTAAGAACATGGTTACCCCCTCTCCTTTGATCAGCGTTGTCATCTGCACCTACAACCGATGCGAGAGTCTCCTGGTTACGCTGGAATCCCTGAAGCAGATGTCGGTTCCATCCCATCTCGGCTGGGAATTGATCATAGTGGACAACAACTCCTCCGATCCGACCCGGGAAACCATTCGATCGCTGCTGACGAGCGGCGTTTCTTTGCCGGTCAAGTATGTGTTAGAGCCAATTTCCGGGCTATCTCAGGCTCGCAATCGAGGCATTCAAGAGTCATCGGGGGCAATCATCGCATTCCTCGACGATGACGTTGCGGTCTCAGAACAATGGTTACAGGAAGTAAGCCGAGCTTTCCGAGAGCACCAGGCTGAATGCATTGGCGGTCGAGTTCTGCTCGAGGAAAACCATCCCCGCCCCGAATGGTGGGACAAAACCTTCGACGCAGCCGTTGGCGAGTTCGACCGCGGACCCGAGGTCATCATCGATCACACGGAAGAAACCCCGATTGGCATCGGCGCCAACATATTTTTCAAGCGAACCGCATTCGAACGATGCGGTGGGTTTCGCACCGATATGGGCAGAAATGCCCAGCGGCTCACGACCGGTGAAGAAACCGACATGGTGCAGCGTCTGCGGCACCAAGGCCGCGAGGTAATGTACTATCCCCGTGCGCTCGTATATCATCGCGTGCCCGCGGAGCGCTTCTCG
>JAFAPG010000322.1 GCA_019247235.1 Acidobacteriota bacterium | reverse complement strand
TTCGCGCTGTATTTCACGACTACACACTTCAGCGTTTCCTCAGGAATCGGCATGTTGGCGCTCTTCGGTGTTTCGGTGCAGACCGGCGTGATCATGATCGAATACATCAACCAGCTCCGAGCACGCGGCCATTCTGTAAATGAGGCGGCGATCGAAGGCGCTGTGCTCCGGCTGCGTCCCATTATGATGACAATGCTCGTCGCAACTCTTGGTCTGCTTCCTGCAGCACTATCGAGAGGTATCGGCTCCGACTCGCAAAGGCCTTTCGCGATTGTTATTGTGGGCGGACTCAGCGCGACCTTGCTGCTGAGCATTTTCGTGCTGCCGACAATCTACTCGCTCATTGCCGGTCCTCGGGATCCGTTGCCCGCGTACCAACAGGATTTCGTCGAGGAAAGTTAGCAGATCAGCTCGCGCGTTTCGTGGGCGGCGGAGTGCGCCCAAGTATGCGATCAAAGAATTGCTTCCAGCGCCACTTGGCTTCCTGGCATTCGGAATCAGGCGCGAAGCTCAGGCTCTTATCACTACGCTGTACCGCGAGCGATTGCAAGTCCGTGCCGTCCGCTCGGACATTCACGGTCAGAAACGAACGGCAACTGTCTTTAGACTCGATTCTCCACGGACCATTTGCCTTTTTGCCGGCTCCGGTCCAATCGTCGACGAACCGTTTGTAGTCGTAATTAGGGCACGGGTGCTGAGCTGTGCAACCCCAATCCTGGTAGGCGGCCTGGTAGTTATGAGCGTTCACTTCGCCAAGGAATTGTTTGGCCCTCCGCTCTTCGGGGTAGTCTTTGAGAATCCAATAGGCAGCGAGCGCGATTACGACCACGCCGATCAGGGCCAGTACGGTTACCTTTAATACGCGGTTGCGCTTCTCTTCACCAGCGCCGTATTGCTGCAGGTAAGAGCCCACTTGCTCCTCACTTAGCAGGATACGCCTGGTCGTAGGCGGTGGTCGCCTCGACCGTGATTTCGAGTGCCGGACGGAAGTAGAGCGTGTTCGAGATGTCGATAACCACGTCAATTCCCTTCTGCTCGGCGATCTTCTTCACTACTTCGGTCATCTGGCGTCCGGCCTTACCCAATATGTCCTGCCGCTCGTTATTGACGTCGCTCTGCAAGTCCTCCGAAAGCCGCTGGAGTTCCTTCTGCTTCTGTGTTCCGTCCGCGCGGAGTTGTGCCTCGCGCTCGGGCGGCAGGTTGGGCGTGTTGAGTTGTTGCTGGATGGTCTGCAACTGGTTCTGAAGATTGGTGACGGCCTGAGTCCTTGTGCGGTATTTATTTTCGAGCGTGGCCTGCGCTTTCTTGATTTCGGCGGTATCCGCTACGGCTTTCTGCGCATTGATGATGGCGACTTTGACGGGGCCAAATTGCTGCGCGTCGGCGCAAAGGGAAGAAGAAATGGCCACCGCGGCGAGAAGCACGGCGCCCCTGACGTTCCAAGACATGTAACTTCAATAACTCCTATGGGTTGAGGTCTGCTCTTGATATTAACGGACAACGCCTTCAGTGCGTTGCAATTCGGTTCATGCAAGCGCTCAGACAACGATCCCGTATGCATATCGGGTAGCTTGCTATGATCCCCAACCCAATATAAAATCGAAGGGCTTCAAGGCCCAGAGATGCAGTCGCCGGACAGAACATCGGGATTCCGCCGCCCGCTTACGGTGTTGCTGGCAGCCCTCTTAGCGACCGGCTTGGCAAAGGCTCAGTCGAATCAAAACCCCGGGTTAGGTGGAGTAGGTGACATTCACCATGGATTAGTCGTTGGCGTTATTGTCGGGGTCGCTGCAGTTGCAGGAGTCGGAATCACCTACCTTGTGCTTCGCCAACGGGGGGTTGCGGTGGGGTGTGTAGCTGAGTCCAACGGCAAACGATCTCTGGTGACGGACAAAGTAACGTACTCGCTTTCGGACATTGGGCCAACCCTGCCCGCTGGCGAACGCGTGAAGCTGAAAGGCCATAAATCAGGTCCCTCATCATCTCCTTCATTTGAAGTCAAGAAGGTGCTGAAGAACTATGGCCACTGCCAACCGTAACGGTTGGTCTATCGCGAAGCGAATTGAGTTGAGTTCAGGCGCGCGACCCGCCCGATCACGCACCATGTTCCCGCACTGATTCTTGCGACGGCTGGATACGGCCATCTTTGCCGATTGAAAGGGACTTGTCGCGCCATTCCACCTTGCGGCTGCGATACGAACCCAACCAGACCGCGAATGCAAACACATCCCAGAGGGGTGCGAGCCAGCAGAGGGCCAGGGCCAGCCCGCTTTGCGATACGAACCCACCGCTAACGAACACCATAGCGGTTCGAATGACCCAGAGCGCGATGGCGTACCGCCAGTGGGCCGAAAGGAGGAGAATTGTGATCCACACACCGGCATGGGTGACAGGAAGACCGGCGTATCCGGGTCCTTTGGATGCCCGAATCGTTCGAGCCCAACGGAGCTGGTGTTT
>JAFAPG010000468.1 GCA_019247235.1 Acidobacteriota bacterium | reverse complement strand
CAGTGGGCGTCACAATGAGAGTCGCCGAGGGGGAGAGTTTGGCTGTTGCCCCGCCACTGGCGACTTCGACGTTGCTCCCCGAGTGTGGCGAGCGGTTTTCATCAAGCAGCGTGACTGTGATGGGGATGGTCACTGGGACTTGACCAGCTGGGTAGGGAAACCAGCACGATATCCCGACAAACGCCGAAAGCGGATTATCGGCATTCACAGTGGCGGATGCCAAGGCGTTTGCGCTTTCGTCCCACGGCGGGGCGGAACCGGCAAGGCCGAAAGTTCTCAGACAGCGTATGTAGCGAGTATTCACATTGAGGGGCAGCACCACTTCAAATTCGGCACAGGGATCGCTCGATAGATACTCAATGCTTGCCGTAACGGTGTAACTCTGAACGGTATACTCCGGCCCAGGTGGCGTCGTTTCCGAAGGATTGTATAAGTTACCGGTCAGCAAGCTTTGGTTGGGGAAGGTGTAGAAGAAATTGTTTGAAGAAGTAGCGCCATTTGAGATAGTTAGGAATTTCGGAAATCCGGGCACATCCGGTTCGATTTTCAGATACACGTTATTTTCGGCAGTGGGCCCGGGGTAGGGCATGGAAAGGCCGAGCACGCCCACTATCTGATCGCCGGCAGAGATATTGGGAGAGTTTACCCCCTTTATGTTGAGCGTAAGATCAGGAACCAACAAGCAACCATTTTGGATACCGGTTGAGACGGAGCCTTCCTGCGCGATTCTGGGCTGATTATTCGAAGAGCCGTAGAGCAGCTGAGTAAAGTCGAGAGTGGGGCCGTTTACTTCGAAGTTAAACATCTTTGCGACGGTGACGCGGAAGTGAAAAGAGAGGCCGAGAGCGAACCCGGTCTCGTAACGTACCGTGGCGGTCATTTTGGTGGGAACGGACTCGTCGAATAAAACGTTGGCAGTCGCGACCACTTTGTCACCTCCTTCGTACGCCAGCGACCCATAAGTAGCGCTGTTTTGCCCTTCCACTCCGCCCTGCACGGTAAATGAATTGAGACGGAGAGTGACCGGCAAGCCGATATGAAGCGAAGGGCCGACCGAAATCTCTCCACCGATTTTGCTGAAGCTCGCATTGAGCGCTTTCAATCCCGGGACCAGGCTTACTATGTTAATGGGAAAAACAAGCTCTGGGGCGGCGCTGAGTTCGCGTTGCACGCCCCGGTTCGAAACCGAATCGAGGAAAGCATAGGTTCCCACTCCCGGCAAAACGCTCTCATCTGCTTCCTCGAACGTGTTTCTGGAGTTGCGGCTGAGTAAGTACTTGATGAGATCGAAGAGCAAGCGGAGGAAGTCTATGGAAAAATTCAGCGAGACAGAGAATGCGTTCTGCCATGAGCCCTGCCACGGTTTGTACCACGTACTCGGGCGAAAGATCTGGAGGGCGAGGTTGATTCCAGCGCCGACGGAAGCGCCGATGAATCCGCCTGCCTCCAGTTGTTGGCCGTCTTGGAAGGTAAGAGTCAGTTTTCCTCTATCATTCTGGTTGCCGGTCTGAGCCTGCATGTTCTTAAACAAAAAGGCGACGGCGGGACCGCATACGCCAAACGCATACTGAGCGTATGCGCTCACCTTCAGCCGCGTAACAAAGATGGTGCTGGATGTATCCAGCAGCTTGAAGGAACGGAACGAGCCGTATGTGCCCGCTCTGGCCGCGCCGTTGGGGAAGAGCGGCAGGCCATTGCAGATGGTGACCGGGTCGGATGTGCCGATAGGGAGTGTGAAATAAGCCATCTGAATGTTCTTCTGTTTAAAGGGGAATGCCGATCACAAGAGCCGTGATGAAGTTGTTCGGGTCCTGCAAGTTATTAGAGTTAATGGCGAACTCCGCGGTGAAAGCCAGCCGCCCGAAAGCATCTACCTGAGTGGCGTGCTGGCCGAAGAAGATTTCGGTGATGGTGAGGTCGCCTGAAGGCGAGACTCCCGAAACCTTCTCGCCGCTTTGCAGGAGAAGGTCGGAGTTCACGCCGTCGGAAACGACAAGCTGATTCGTGCCGTCACCCAGTAGTTGGGTGAAGTAGATGAGGCCGGTATTGCCAATGCAAGGCGCGTTATAAGAAACAACGTCTTCATTCGTCGCGAGGGGCTGGGTCTGACCCAGAAGGTAGTTCCGTCCGAAAGAATAGCCGAGCTGCTGCAGGTCATTACTGCCGATAGAAGCTGTAAAGGGACTAAGGTGAGTGACAAAGGCGACGTTCTGCTGCGGATCGACTCGTGCGCCGAGGTAGGTGTTTCCCCAAGAGACGTTTAACCGGGAAGCCGAGTTCGCGGTCAGAACCGGCGGCGAAGCCGCAACGAGCCGAATCCCGGACGTCGCGGCTTGCGTATCGCCGGCGATTAATGCGGTGCCGGAGTTCAGGCCCGCGTGTGGCCGGTGCGCCGTCACCTGCGCGGCAAACGCCTGGTTGGCGGCCAGATCGACCAACCCTACGGATTGAATGGCGGCCGAGGTGTAAGGCAGCGTATCGCCAGTCCGAAGCACAATGCGCGCTTGCGATCCGCCACTAATGCTCGTGCTGATCAACGCTTGCGAGCCGGAAAATGCCTGTTGGAAAGAAGCGGGCGCTTGCGTGGTCGCCGCCACCAGCAGCATATTTTCGCTATCGTCGAGCGCGATATCACCGAAGTCGCCGCCATAGAGGCTGCCATCGGGCGCGTCGTCGCCGAACCGGATCAAGCGGCGGCGTGGCGAGCCGGGCGTCAGCAGGTAGACCGCGGGGGCAGTATCCGGATTTTGAGAATTCTGCGGCAGGATGGTGGTGACGTATTCGCCTAGAGCGTTGGAGTCGCCCACACCGATGTGGTCAACATAGACGTTGTCGTAAATTGGTAGGCCCTCAACTAATTCGGGGAAAACAAACGATATCTCCGGCGGAGTCTGATCGTAATTTATGTTGATGCGAAAGAGCGCAGGTGTTTGGGTATTTACCTGCACGCCATGAAGATAAATGTAAGCTTG
>JAFAPG010000298.1 GCA_019247235.1 Acidobacteriota bacterium | reverse complement strand
TGGCGGAGTTGTAGTATTTCAGAAACTTCAACGAGATCGGGTCTAACCGGTTGCTAGGAATCACGTTGCCCGGGAACGGCTGCCTATTATTCGGATCGTAGATCGGCGTGCTCAGCTCGCTGAAATCGCCGGTGAACATCTTCGCCGTCGGCACGGAGTAGGTGGCCAAAGAGTTCTGTCGACGGCGAAGGGCTTCATAATTCGACATGAAAAACAGTTTGTCGTGTCCGTTATAGAGCCGGGGGATCCGTACCGGACCGTCCAACTCGAATCCGTAGTCGTTCCATTTAAACGGTGACTTCGTCGGATGAACGCTGGTAAAGGCGTAAGGTTGAGCGTCTAATACATCGTTGCGCAGAAATTCAAAAAGTGCCCCGTGGTACGCATTGCCGCCCGACTTGGTGAGCACGTTGACTTGCGTGCTCTCATGTCCGTACTCAGCAGGATACACGCCCGTCTGAACTTTAAACTCCTGGATGGCATCAATCGAGGGAAGAGCGATATAGGTATTGAAATTAGGGTCAGTGTTGTTAACGCCGTCGAGCGAGTAGTAATCAAAAAAGATGCGTTGACCACCGGTCGAGATCGATTGAGCAGCGCGATCGCCACCTTGGCGCGAGGCGGCTTGCCCAGCCGCCGGCGAGAGTACGTTTACGTTAGGGGAAAGCGCTACCAAGTTCAGATATTGGCGGCCATTTAGAGGCAGTTCCGTAACAATCTTATTTTCGATCACCGTGCCGAGGGTCGCGGTTTCGGATTGCAACAGAGCGGCAGAGGCGCTAACCTCGACCCGCTCGCTGGTTTGACCTACCTGCAACGTAATATCGAGACGTACGACCTGTTGTACCTGAACTTCGAAAGGTTCACTAACCCAGGACTTAAATCCTCGAACTTCCGCAGCCAGTCGGTAAGAACCGGGTGCGACGGACGGAAACGTGTAGAAGCCCGCATCCGTCGTTAGCGCGTTGCGGACTGCGTTGGTGTTGACATTGTTCAGCGTAACCGGCGCTGAGGAAATCACTGCGCCGGATGGATCAATGACACGTCCGGTAATTTCACCGAACGTTTGAGCATACAAATAGCCGGCAGACAGGGTGGCCAGAGTCGCCAGAACACGTAGGACTCTACGGTTGCAGTGTGTCATTCCCGATGCCTCCGGTTGTGCCGGCTAAACCGATATAGTTCATGGCAGTCGTGTTGCGGGCGGGAATTGTGGCACCGGCCCTCCTCGCTGTCAAGAGAAAAGAAAACAGAGACAAAACAGGCGCAACCACGGTCAGGATCAGCGCATGATTTCTGACACTCTCGTAAAGAAAAGAAGCATGAGCTTTCCCCTGCTGTTGATATCGGCAGGGCAAAATGAACCGTTTGATCGGTATCGTGCTTAGTACTTGATGGCAATTCCCGACTGAACCGTATTCACTCGGCTGAATTTCGGAGGCGAAAAGCCATTCTTATATGCCACGGTAAAGCTAACGTGGCCCGCCGGATCAAAGCTCCAAGATCCGGTAATGATCCCAAACGCACTCCAGCCGTGCAGCCGTTTCAGAAACAAACTATGATCGTTCCGCTCCAACACCGTGTTCTCGACTGTCGCCAAATATCGTGGAGTTCCAATGGCATCGACACTGAACCGTCCCATCTCAAACAGTCCGTGCACTTGCGGAACAACGCGTGCAATGTGGTAAGTAGGCAAAGGCAGGGTAGCGTTCCCAACCGAGGCTCCTACAACTGTGTCCTTCAAGGCCCCGCCAATTTCAACACCTGTATGAAAATCCAGGGCGTACCCAAAGAGAACGGGTCTTGAGTTCGACCGCGTCCAAGGAATTTTCCTCGCCTCTGCGATCTTGAGCTCGTTGGCAAACTTGGCTGCGCCACGCCGCTGCCGCGGGTTGAAGAGGTTTACGAACCGGTATTGAAGATCGACCGTCGCAACAATGTTATTCCTGTCGAATTCTCGATCGGTTTCGTAGACGAAGCCTGGCTTGAAGAGTAACCCTTGCAATAGATGGTTCGGTTGATACATATGCGAGAACGCAGCGCCAAAGTTCATGGTGTCCGTGTACTTTAAATTGGGTATCTGATTTCCCCCAATGTCCGCCACGGCGCTCGGAATGAACTGGTAGCCATGAACAAGTCTTCCTACGGTGGGAGAAATCTTCGCGTCGAGAACCCATCCAGGCTTCGAGCCCTTCCCGGCGGCGTAATTGAGATTCACGTAGTAGTTGGACGCGTCCTTCGTGCTCGGAGCTTTCTCGGTCAAGAGTTGGGACTTTGAGTCAAGCTTCACTGGCTTGTCGAAAATATCGATGAGACTCGGCACCGAAGCGGGCAACTCTTGTGTCGCTTTGTTGCTTTCATCCAGAATCAAACTAAAGCTGCCGATATCTTCCGGGCTTTCACTTGCACGCGCCAAATCCGCAGCCGAGCGAATCTTTGCTTGGTCCGAAATAGCAGCTGGTACTGTGCAATCGTGTGCAGCAAGTAGTATCGTCTTTCCGGCATAATCCTCAACCTGCAAATGGCAGAGCCCGTTAGGGCCTTTCTTATAGGCTATGTGCGATATAAACTCATATTGGTTTTTCGAGCTGACCGCGATGGCCGGGCTCACAACGACAGTGTTGCTCACATCGAGGTCGAACGTGGTTGGGGTGATATCCGGGGCAATCGGCTTCTGAGCATCGTGAAGAAGAAGCGACAGCTTATATTTTTTACCCCATTGAAGTGAAAATGGAGCCGCGGGAGCTCGGACGGAACTTAGCTGCAGCACAAGCCATTTCCTCGCTGCCGGATAAGGAAAGACAGAGACATTGGCCGCAGAGACGGACAATCCCATCGCCGAGTCATACATTTGTCCTGTTCCCACAAGCCCAGATACATCGTTTTCTTCACATTTGATGGCAATGAGGTTTGGCGTCGCGATCTTGAAATCAGTCTCTTTGCAAGCTGCCGGCACCTCGCCACTCGCATAGGACACTCCTAGAAACCAAAGCGCGAGCACGAAGTAAACGACAGGCAATGACCAAGACCAATACACTCGGAGGGCATCGGCGACGACGCTACCGCGGCCGATAATTTTCGCGAACCGCATTTGCCAGGTCATCGACTGTCTTGACCTTTCCACCTGTATTTTTGCCGGCATAAATGTCTGTGAAATAAAGAACGGCTTTCCCGCTTTCCCGGAATTCGTGGTGAAGCCTTTCTGTCAGATCCTGCGCCCCGTACGGATAAAACTCGAACTGCGGTCCTGAAGACGCCCAGATCACTTCGAGTTCCTGCTTGTCATCCGGCAATGACGGCATCTGTCCCCAGGACTGAACGACTTTCGTGACCCGATCATGAACACTCATCAGAGTGAGCTCGCGCGAAAACTGTAAAACCTGAACACAAATGTAACTAAAATGGTAAGCAAGACAATCGCTGAGAAAATAATCCACAGGTGAAAGCGTTTCATGCGTGATCTGGTCTTGCATGCCTTCCTTAAAAATCGACCGATGTCTCTTAAGGTCGACGTGCGTTCCAGAATGCGCTGCTTACCCGACGGGTTCTGGCGAGTAATGGCAGAGAAAATTGCAATCGGATGCCTGAATGCGTTCATACATCGACGATGTCAGCCAGTAGAGCTTTCATTGCTAGGCGGGCATCGCGCAGTGCTTTTGAAACCTGTGCTAGCCGGCTGCGCTGCCCAGGCAGCATTCCCCAGCGCCATCCATCCCCTCCCGGTGCATGGTGCTAAAAAGGGACGAACTGCAATTTCTTAAAACGCAGGCGCATCTAGAGCATAGCCGGAGGCACTCGGCATAATCAAAGTATCTCGGGATGTTTGCCAGTGCTTCCTGTACTGTGTTTGGAGCGCAGAAAAAGCGCCGCCAGTTGTGCCCGGAATCGCATCGAACGACAGCTGCTTCGAAATAACGTCTTTGTAGTAGGCGCGCTTCTGCAGAACCCGCAGTGATGACTGGTGCCTCTGCTCCAGCAATTCTCGAAGTGTGCGAACCCATGACCTAACGCGTCCACCATAGAATACCCGATGCCGCATTGCCTGGATCAAAACGGCCCGGTTCGATGGAAAGGAAGGGATTATATACTTCTGCCCCTCAGTCTTCTGCACAGTGGGGGATAAGAGGCGGGGTAGCCCAGGTGCTAGTCGCTTCATGCGAATCCCTGGGTAATCCGTTATCTGCGAAGTATCGCTGTCGGATTATTGACAATGCGGAGTCGTAGTTTCCTGACCTGTATCTGACACGTGGAGGCTGGAACGTTGTCCGCGCCGGTCGTATAGCAGGCAAATTATGCGCATTTCGGAGGACAAGAATATGCAACCCGCCCTAGCTTTGCTCTCGATACTCCAAATAAATTCGTTGCTCAAGCTAAGTCCGAGTGTTCGTTGCGAGAATCTCGCGTTTCACGGTGAACACACGCCAGTATTGGCGGAGTACGTAAAGAATTGTTTCCTCGAAGACAGCCTTGCACTTAGAGTCGACCGGATCAGCGAACTTTTGGGCCACTGAAGCAGCATATTGAGCAGTGGCAGGCAACTCAGCTGTCGGACTTCCGCAACGGTGCTCATATATCAGGCACTCATCGAGGAGGGCCGGCTTCCCAAACACTTGGTACTCAGGGTACTCGATCTCTACTTCAGTCCGATTTAATAGGATTTCAGGCGCGAACGATGTGAGGCTGTCGAACGCGTTTACCAGCGAATTAAGAGCTGGATCCGATCGCGTAACGCAAACCGACGGCAAGCTGGATACCTTTCCGCAGTCGCTTCGTGGTGCTAGCGCTCCATAGGCTGCGAGCGCCCTTTCGTTTCAATAGAGTACTAACGCGCGACATTGCGTGCTCTGTGTTGACCCTACTTCACGCGCCGGTATTCGAATGTTTAGGAACGGTTCACCATGATGGTGGCTTAGTCACAAGAAGAATGGCCGATGGGTTCGCTAGCCCACGGGATCCACACGACGACGGGGAATTTCGCGTTCAGTCTTCTTCTGGTAATCAGCATAGGGCGGCCAGAACTCTAACGACGTTTCCAGCCGCGCGCTCTGCGCCGGTTGCCGTTCGATCTCGTAGTTTTAGCTTCCTCGTCCCAACCTGGATCTCGACATAGGATTGACCAGAACATTTCGATACCAGCCGGGATGCTTTGGCGCCCCCCCCTTCGACGCAATGATAATGGGATTCACTTCACCCACAAACTTCCGGAATTCGCAGAGAGCACGTTGCTTGT
>JAFAPG010000277.1 GCA_019247235.1 Acidobacteriota bacterium | reverse complement strand
GACGAAACGGACCACATGGGGCAACACGTGGGGTGACGTGGCGGTGCCCGAAAGGCCGCAGGGCATGGCCTATGAGTCGGGCGGTCAGGGACTATCGTCCACCATCGACGATTACTTGAAGTTTGCGCGTCTGTTCCTCGGGGACGGCGCGGTGGACGGCGTCCGTATGCTGCGTTCGGAAACGCTGGCAATGATGATGACGAACCAGCTCACGGATGCCCAGAGCACTCATCCCGAGTGGCTGGGTCTCCGTCGGGGGCGTGGCTTTGGTTTGGGCGTGTCGGTGGTTTTGGAAACCGACAAAACCGATTTCATGCGGCGCGGTAGCGTGGGAACGGTCAGTTGGCCTGGCGCCTTTGGAGGATGGTGGCAAGCAGATCCCAACCAGAGATCCGTATTCATTTTCCTGGCGCACAACATGGTCGACATGGCGCAGATGGCAAAAGGCATCGGTCTTGGCGTGTGGGCTGCGATCGAAGAGTTTCAGACCGCAGCCATGGCATTGGAGAGAGAACCCGCAGCACAACCGCCTACTTGAAAACAATGAATACACGTTTCCGCTACGGCCACTACAGATTGATTGGGCCAGTACGAGTGTTAGCGAATTGTCGCTAGTCATGAATTGGCGTTGCGGATCCGCTGTTTGCAGCCAAGATATCGCTCGGTTGTCTGCACCGATACTGGCCAAGCAGAAACTGAATCTGGTCAAGTTCGCCACCGGCTTGATGCAGAGCCGGCCAGCACGTTTCTCGGAGATCACGCGGCGCGAGTTTCTCGATGCGGGCTTCTCTTGCATACAGCCTGACCACGTGCCAGGCGGCTTTTCCGCTCAGCCCGCTTCCCCTCCCACTCGAGATCCCTGCTGACTGCAGCCAATCATCGATCAGATCTTTCACCCAGTGCCGAAGCGGGATAGTTCGAACGTGAGAAGCTTTGCCGATCAAATCCACAGTCGCCCAGTGATCCTCCCGTTGCTGGAGGCCCGATACGTTCAACTGGACGGCCTCATGCCGACGTAAACCGCAGGCTACAAGTATCGCCAATGACGCCAGGTCCCGTTTCCGTTTCATCGTCTCGGGATCTGGAGCCTCAAGCAGAGCTATGGCTTGGTCCGGCACGAGCCAATTGCCAAGTCGGATCCCGATCTTCTTCAGCCCTTCACACGCCGTATGCCAGCTGCGAGTCAGCACTGAGGAGCGGCAATCTGCGATTCGCCGCAGTACGTCGGCTGCATCGGCAGAGGTGAGGCTGTTCAGAACCGCGGATTTCGCCCGATCCAGATCTGGCAGCCATAAGACTGTCTTTGGCGCGGCACGGCGTTTCTTTCTCCGGTGCTGTTTTTGCATCGGTTCGCGGCCCTCCCAACCGCGAATCGATTTTCCTTAGACTGAACTGACGGATAGCCCACTATACGATCACAATGCGATCGCCACAGCGGAGACAACGAGGTCGCCCAAGAATGCTAAAAATAAGATGTAGGCGCTGCTGAATAGACCGGTCGGTCCGCTCTCCTCCCCGGCAAGGCATTAGCGGCATAAAAGAATGGAAAATCGAGACACTCAGGACCATCTGCTGCAAGTCGGGCTCCGGCGCATGCGTGCGATGGGATACGCGTCCACCGGTGTGCAAGAGATTCTGGATGAGGCACATGTGCCCAAGGGATCGTTCTACCACTACTTCCACAGCAAGGAAGATTTTGCCAGAGAGGTGCTGGCGCTCTACGTGCGCGAACAATCCGAGCGAACCACGAAAATCCTTCGCAATGGTCGAGGTGCGCCGCTGACCCGTTTGCGGCGGTACTTCCAGGAACTCATTGCTGCCTTCGGGCCAACTGCTCCTGTAAGCGGTTGTCTTCTGGGCAACTTGAGCCTCGAAATAGCAGACCACAGCGATTCCATCCAATCTTTACTGCGCTCTTCCTTCCATCAGTGGCAAGCTGCCGTTGCGGGCGTTCTTCAGGAAGCCGTGGAACGAGGAGATCTTGCGAAAACAACTAAACCGGACGAGTTAGCGGCTTTCCTGCTGAACAGCTATGAAGGCGCTCTTCTTCGATCCAAGGCGGACCGCTCCCAAAAGCCTCTTGAGATCTTTATTTCGTTCGCCTTCAACGTTCTTTTGAAGCGCTGATAAGTTGCCTGGGTCAAAATACTTCTAACCTTTCCGAATCGCTAGACCGACCGGTCTACTCTAACGGGTGAGTCCAGCAGATGGACAAGTTCAGCAAACAAAAGGAGATATCCCATGTCCTCCGTTTCCAATCCCGGAACCGCTCTCGTTACCGGAGCATCCACTGGCATTGGCGCGATCTATGCGCGACGCTTTGCTCAGCGAGGCTACAACCTCATACTCGTCGCACGCGATCATAAGCGCCTTCTCAACCTGGCGGACGAAATTGCAGGGGAAACCGGCCGCAAGGTTGAAGTTTTCGCCGCCGACCTGACTGTCAAGACCGATCTCAAACGCGTGGAGGGGCGCTTGCGCTCGGACACCAATATCACTGCACTCGTGAACAATGCCGGTTTTGCGGGTGCAGCCAAGCTGATCGAGTCCAATATCGACGAAATGGAGAACATGATTCAG
>JAFAPG010000453.1 GCA_019247235.1 Acidobacteriota bacterium | reverse complement strand
CAATCAAAGTTCTCTCCGATTCCGCGGCAGTCAGTAAAGTCACCACCAGCCAGGCGATGGTAGTGACAGTACCGACGATCAGACTTCTCTTTGCGTAGACGACCGCGTCGCTGCCAGAAAACGAGACACCATTCAGACCAAGGGTGGTTGTGGCGGCGGCGATCATCGCGGAGATTTCGCTCCAGGCGTTGATGCGAGACCAATACCAGCGCAAAATGTACACCGCCCCGGTTCCAAAGCCGATCTCAAGCACCAGACCCCATCCTTGACCGATCGATTTCAGTTGGGCCGCGGTGTACCCGCTGGCTAATACCAAAACCACCGTGAACAGTCGGCTGATCATCACGTAATGGCTTTCGCTCGAGTTGCGAACTAGGAATCGTTTGTATAGATCGTTGACCAAATATGAACAGCCCCAATTGAGCTGTGTGCCTACCGTGGACATAAAGGCGGCGAGGAATGCGGCTACCATTAAGCCCCGCAGCGCGGGCGGTAAGTAGTCCCGCAAGACCATGACATATCCCTGCTCGGGGTTGGCCGCGAAAGCCGCACTGGGGTGGAGCCCTCCATTCGGGGAATACACCACGATCGCCACGAGTGCGGTGAGAATCCACGGCCAAGGGCGAAGTGCATAATGCGCCACATTGAACCACAGGGTCGCACCGAGCGAGTTCTTTTCATCTTTTGCGCTGAACATCCGCTGCGCTACGTACCCTCCGCCGCCCGGCTCGGCTCCCGGATACCATGCCAGCCACCATTGCATACCCAGATAAACCATAAATGTCAAAACTGGCAGCGTCCATATTGCTTCACTGGTGAGACCTTGGTGGAAGTCAGGCAGAAACGCGATGGGGTTCGATACGGGCGTGCCCGCGTTTTGTAGATTATTCGCGATGCTTGCCAAATGAACTTGCAACCCGTGCATCCCGCCGATCTTGGCTACCGCGACCCACGCCAGCACGATGATCATCGCCATCTTAAGCAGAAACTGAAAAAGATCAGTCACCAGCACACCCCACAAACCTCCTATAAACGTGTACAGGCCGGTGAAGGGAATGAGCACAAAAATGCAAATCGCAAGAGCGGTGTTCTCGGGCGGACCGAAAACATAGTGATGAGTACTGCCGAGAAAGCTCCACTCTACCGCCCGGCCCTGGGAGATCATGGGGCCAAGTAGAACCGCCACGATATTTACCATGGCTTTCGTGACCCAACCTAGGATGAAACAGTTCATGAACAAGCCGAGATAAATCGCCTTGAAGCCCCGCAGGAAGGCAGCCGGTTTTCCCCCATAGCGAATCTCTACGAACTGTACATCGGTAAGGATTTCCGCTCGACGCCAGTAGCGAGCGAAGAAGAAGACGGTGAGCATTCCTCCCACACAAAACGACCACCAGATCCAATTGCCAGCGATACCTTGCTTGGCGACAACGCCGCAGACAAATAGAGGGGTGTCGGCGGCAAAGGTGGTCGCCACCATCGAGGTACCGGCCAGCCACCAGGAGACGTCTCGACCGGAAACAAAAAACTCCTCGGTGTTGCCGCCGGCGCGTCGCCGATAGTAGAGGCCGATAGCCAAGTTGACGAACAAATAGCCAACGATGATCACCCAATCGGTGGTAGAAAGAGGCATCTCTCCTCCAAAGCGAGCGAGGCTGAGTTATGATCTCGCGCCTGTGCCAACGATCACCGGAAACGGCGTATGAACAGCGAGTGCCGCTCACCCCGATAGAAGCCGACTACATAAATTACGGGTTTAGCATTGGAAGCGTAAATCACCTGTCGAATTCGCAGTACAGGAGCTCCGCGTGACATCTGTAGAAACTGCGCCACCCGGCCATCGGCCGTCGTGGCATCGACTTCCTCGTCCGCATAGGCGAGCTGAACATCGAAATCACGTTCCAGCGTGGCAAACAGCGAACTCCTGCCGAGGGGCGCGCGCACCAGATCCGCGAACTTATCGGCGGGAAGATAACAGGTTTCGAATGCGAACGGCTCATCCGATGTGTGTCGCACTCGCTCGAGCTTGACCATCTTGCTTCCCGCCGGCAGAGTCAGGCGGGCGGAGACTTCTTCCTCGTGTTCAATGATTCTTGAAGTGATGACTTTCGAGCACGGCGCCAACCCCCGGCTCGCCATCTGTTCGGTGTAGCTCATCAGTTTGTTGAAATGGATTCGTGGCGGGGCAACAAATGTGCCCGCGCCCCGTCGGCGTTCGACTACCCCCTCGCGCTCTAACCCGGCAAGCGCATGCCGTGCGGTCATGAGGCTTACGCGGTGAACTCGGGCAAGTTCTCTTTTAGAGGCTACCGCGTCGCCTGCTTTTAGCTGCCCATCCTCGATCCGTTCACGGATCGTGTTTTGGATCCGTTGATAGGCGGGAATGCCGTTTTCACCGCTCGTCGGCATAGGATCTCGCCTCCAATCTGAAATTGCAAAAGCGACGAAGAACGAACTGTCTGCTATATAGCTAATAATCAGCAAAAAGTAAAGTCCATGTCGGATTGACTACCCGCGCGGGCAAATCCGAGACTATATAGCGGTTGCTGCTCGGCGAAAATACCCTTCCCCGAGCGCTTGAAGTGCAAGTCCCTGAAGCCATAGAGATTCACCCCCATACCGCCAGGTGCAATCGGGACAAGAGGCAGGAAGCCCTCGCAGCGAGCAGGAAGATTTGTTATAGAGCACTTTTCCCCGCTGTCAACAAAAAAAATGGCCTTCGATGAATTTTTTGCTTGACCAACTGTATTCATCTGCTATATAGCATTGCGCAACGGTTTCGTGGGTAGAAAAAATGTCTCCCGGAGGTTCTTGAATGAGCACACAGAGATGTCTGTCCTTGGCGCTGCTTCTGGCGTGGGCCGGGATGCTGCTTGGATTTACCCGGCAAAGCTTCGCGCAGGAAGTTACAGCGGCGGTGGTGGGAACGGTCACAGACCCTAGCGGCGCGCCGATCAAAGACGCCGAGGTGGCGGTTACTGATGTCGATCGTGGCACGGTGTGGACGGCCAAGACCAACGATGCGGGCGGCTTTAACTTGCCTCGCCTGCCGGTTGGAAACTACTCGGTTAAGGTGACTGCATCCGGATTTCAAACGGCCGTTCGTCCGCCGTTCACCCTGGTGCTAAACCAGACGGCGCGCCTGGACGTGCCCATGAAAGTTGGGCAAGTCAATGAAACGGTGGAGGTCACAGGGGCGGCTCCGGTACTGCAGACCGAATCGACGCAGGTCAGCACCATCATCGACTCTGTCACCAACGACCAGTTACCATTGGCGACGCGGAACTATGTCGAATTGACCCTGCTCTCCCCGGGATCGGTTTCACCCGATCCTGACAGCTTCAATAACGGCGACAACACAGCCAGCGGGGCTCGCCCTTACATCAATGGAAACCGCGAGCAGGCTAACAACTTCATTTTGGACGGCATGGACAATAATCAGGTTTCCGACAACCTGTTGGGTTACACTCCCGCGCCCGATGCGATTCAAGAATTCAATCTCATCACTAACAATGCTTCCGCCGAGTTTGGCAATTTTCAGGGGGGGATTGTCAGTACCACCATCAAATCCGGAACCAACGGTTTTCATGGCGACCTGTGGGAGTATTTCCGCAACGACAAGTTAAATTCCAATAGCTGGGAAAACCGATGGCACTTGATCAACGGTAAACCTACGGCCCGAAATCCGCTTCGCTGGAATATGTTCGGCGGTACCGTGGGCGGCCCTATCGTTAAAGACAAGCTGTTTTTCTTCTTCGATTATCAGGGACAGCGGTTCGACCATCCTCAAAGCACAAAGTTCATCACTGTTTTCAGCGCGCGGGAGCGGAACGGCGATTTCGGCGATATCTGCACGGCTGGGTTCAACGCCGGTGGGCTTTGCAACAATGTTAAGCAGCAGCTATACGATCCATTTGCGGGTAAGAATCACGCTCCTTATTTGAATAACGTGATTACCGAGCCGATCGATCCCGTCGCGGCAAACCTATTCAAATCCTCGCTATATCCCAACGCAACCAGCGCCAGCGTACAAAACAACGCGGCTTACACCACAACGTCGCTGTTCGACAATAATCAATTCGATGCGAAGATCGACTACAATGCCACGCACAGCGACCACGTCTTCGGACGCTACTCGCACTCAAAGCAGCACAATCCAACCATTAACTCCTTTGCTCTACTAGGCACAGGCTTCTCCGATGCGCCCATTCAAAACACCGTCGGCGACTGGAGTCACACTTTCAGCTCCACGCTGCTCAACGATCTTCGCTTTGGCATTAACTACATCAAACTCCACAATGGTACGGATTTTTCGACCACGGTGGGGAATCTTGGAAACCAGCTCGGGATCGGCAATGGCAACCCAAGCGGGGTTCCCGGTTTGCTTAACGTCGGCTTTGGCGGGAGCCCAATAACGGCGATTGGCAGCAATGGAGTGCAGCAGAAGTTTGACGATGTTGTGATTCAGGGATCTGACACGGTGATCATTACTCACAATCGTCATGTCTTCCACACGGGCTTTGAATACTGGCGCAACCGCATCAACACCTTTTACACGGGAAATAGCGGAGCGCTTGGGAGTATCGCGTTCACCGGCATCTTCACGCAGAATGCACCTCCCAACGGCACCGGCGGGTATGCGGGGGCCGATTTCTATCTGGGACTACCGACCAATTATGGCCGGGGCATCAGCGGGGGAGAGTGGGGGCAGAGGCAGAGCGTATTCGGTGCTTATGTGCAGGATGATTATCGTATGACCAACCATGTGACTCTGAATCTAGGCCTACGTTACGAGGCTCACACTCCATGGACCGAAGAGCACGACTTGCAGGACAACTTCGATCTGTTCACTGGCCAGTTACTAGCGCCCAACTGCGCGCGAGTCACGCCGCTCCTGGGCACGGCTCCGGTGACCTGCAAACAGAGCAGCCGAGGTGTCTATAACGGGTCGTACGGCCCGAAAGACCTCCAGCCACGTGTTGGCTTTGCCTGGACGCCCGCCTCACTTGAGGGTAAGACTGTGGTTCGGGGCGCGTTCACCATCTCTTCCTACATGGAAGGGACGGGAACGAACCTGCGCCTGCCCATCAATCCGCCCTTCACACCAGCAGAGACGTTCGTGAACTACAACGCTCAAGCATTCCCGACCACCACCACCGATCAGGGGTTAGTTCCGGTGGGAGCTGCCACCGACCCGTTTGCCGGTGCTTTGCTCAGAGTCTGGGATCCTCATGTGCAACCGGCACTCACGCAACAATGGAACTTGACCATCCAGCAACAGCTCTTCAACCAGGGGACATTCCAGATCGGTTATGTGGGTCAGCATGGAACTCACCTGATGGTGCCGATGCCGTACTTACAGAAGCGATTTCTGGGCGCGAACTGCACGTCAGGGATATGTACACCGATAACCGCGCCAAGCGTCTTCTTTTCGGGCAATCCCACCTTCCAAAAAGATATTTCCCAAATCTCAGGTACCGCCTCGGTGGGCGAGATGAAGTATGACGCGCTGCAGGCGGTTTTCCAGAAGCGATACTCGGCCGGTCTGGAATACCAGGTTGCGTATACCTATTCGAAGTGCATGACCGACAACAGCGGGTATTACGGCACTTGGGGCGACACCCAGGCCACCCCCGCTAACCCGTACTACCAGAACCTCTATAATCCGCGGGCAGACTATGCGCCTTGCTATTTCGATGCCAAGCACATCCTCAGCAGCTATGCGATTTATGAGCTGCCGATAGGACATGGCAAACGATTTGGAGGCGACATGAACGGCATCGCCAATGCCATCGTTGGTGGATGGCAGGTCTCGCCGATCATTTCGGTCCACAGTGGATTCCCGCTCGCGCTGTATAACTTTACCAACGATCCTTCGGGCACAAATTCCCGGGGGGCCAGGCCAGATTGCGGTCCAGGAGCCGGCCGGGTGTTCGGCAGGAGAAACGCCTTCGATCCCTCAGGCGCTTATCTCGGTTACCAGTGGTTCGATCCCAGTCCCTACTCATTGCCTACCGTTCAAGAGGGTTTCGGGAGCTGCCCAGCACAGGGTCCGGTCCGCGGAGCCGGTTACTTTGACACCGACCTGGGCTTGCAGAAGAACTTTCCTATCAAGGAAAGTGTGCATCTGCAGTTTCGCGCCGACTTCCTCAACGTCTTTAATCGGGTGAACTTGAATGACCCGTCCTCGTCGGTAGGCCCGGCGATGGGCATCATCAACACCTCACAGTCACCACGCAACATCCAATTCGCGCTCAAACTCTACTACTGAGGCAGATTGCGACTATGATTAGGGCAGGCGTTTCTCGCCTGCCCGTTCTCATGCTTAAGTTGTTTCGGCTTTGCCCGCTCTTCACTTTGACGTTTGCGGTTACGCCTGGCCTGTCTCAAGCTTCTAAGCCTGGCCGGGCACCTGCGAACGTTGCTCTCGAGTTGGCGAAAGCGGGAAGGTGCGCGCAAGCTATTCCTTTGCTGAAGAAGTCCATTGCTCAAAGTGCGGATAAGGATTTTCGCCGCAATGCGGGGCTTGCCGGGGTACATTGCGCCATGGTGAAGAATGAGTTTGACGCTGCCGAGGATTTTCTCCGTCAGTTGACTCGGCAATTTCCCGATGACCCGGAGGTGCTCTACACCGCGGTTCACACCTACTCCGACCTTGCTACCCGTGCATCACAAAAGCTTGCCACCCGGGCTTCGCAGTCAGCCGAGGCCCATGAATTGAGGGCTGAGTCGCTCGAGATGCAGGGGAAGTGGGATCAAGCGGCCAAAGAATATCAAGAGATTCTCGACAAGAATCCGCAAATGCCCGGCGTTCATTTCAAGATGGGTCGGCTGCTGCTTTCCGAGTCGAACCCGCCAAGCGACGCCCCCGAGCAGGCGAAGAAGGAATTTCAGCAAGAGCTTGCGATTGATCCCGCAAATGCCGGTGCCGAGTACGTGCTGGGAGAGTTGGCCCGTCAGGCCCAACAATGGCCCGATGCCATAGAACATTTCAGCCGCGCCGCGCAACTGGACTCCGGATTTGGCGACGCCTTCCTGGGATGGGGTACAGTACTGCTTTCGGCGAAACAATTTTCGCAGGCCATTGCGCCGCTAGAGTCTGCGGTGAAGCTGGAGCCGCAAAACCCGGCTGCACACTACAATCTCGCCCTTGCTTATACCCGCACGGGACGCAAGCAAGAGGGCGAACGAGAGTTTGCTTTACACCGTCAGATGCTTGAGACGCCGCCGGCCGATGCCGGAACCGCACGACCGCAGGCAGAGCCTTCCCCGCAATGATTCGTTTCCTCGATGAAAAGAGATATTTTGCCTAGACACGCCTATGTCTCCCGGCGGGGATTCCTTGAGCGTATGGCCGGTGGACTGGCGCTGGCGGGTTTACCGGGTCTATTAGCTACGACAACAGAGGCTTTTGAAATCGTTCCTTCTGCGGCCAGCGGGATTAACTGGCGGCATTCGAGCGGAAAGTCCCCCGAGCACTATCTGCCTGAGACTACGGGCGCAGGTTGCGCGTTTTTTGACTACGACAACGATGGTTGGATGGACATCTATCTGGTGAACAGCGGTAAGTGCGATTTCTTCGATCCTGAACCGCCGCTGCGCAACGCTCTTTATCACAACAATCGCGACGGCAGCTTTGCTGACGTAACCGATCGGGCCGGAGTTGGCGGAGGAGGTTATGGCCAGGGTGTGGCGGTGGGGGATTACGATGGCGATGGTTTTCCCGACTTGTATGTGACTCAATATGGCCGCAATATTCTTTATCACAATAATGGTAATGGAACTTTCACCGATGTCACCGAGAAGGCAGGATTAGCGGCGCCGGGCTGGTCCTCGAGCGCGGTTTGGTTTGATTACGACAATGATGGCAAGCTGGACCTGTTTGTCTGCCAATTCGTGGAGTTCTCAAAGGAAAAAAACAAAGATTGTCGTGCCGGAGAGGATGCCAAGCGCGGCTATTGCATTCCCCACCTTTATCACCCTACCGCTAGTTGGTTGTTTCATAACAATGGCGATGGAACCTTTACTGACGTCACCAAGCCAGCAGGACTCGCCAATCATCTGGGAAAGGCCTGGGGAGTCGTGGCTAGCGATATTAATAATGATGGGCGAGTAGATCTATTCGTGGCCAATGACACGGTAGCCAATTTTCTGTTCGCGAATCGAGGTAAGGGAAAATTTGACGAGATTGGGGAGTCGGCTGGCGTCGCCTACAGTGCTGATGGCCGCCCCCGCTCCGGGATGGGCGTCGACTCCGCCGATTTTGACCAAGACGGCTGGATGGACTTGTTTGTCGCTAATGTGGATCGGGAAATGTACTCACTCTATCGAAATAATCACGACGAAAGTTTTGACGACCAAAGCGGTCCTACCGGGATTGCTGCGGCTACGCAACTGATGAGCGGGTGGGGACTAAAATTTCTCGATTTCGATAATGACGGTGAGCTCGATCTCTTTCTTGCCAACGGCAATCCCGACGATTTGATCGAACGGATTCACCCTCAGGTTGGCTACGAGGAACCGCCGCTCTTGTTTCGTAACGTAGGGAAAAGTTTTCACAACGTAAGCGCTGAAGGCGGTCCCGTATTCCAAACACCGCTTTCAGCCCGCGGCCTTGCCGTTGGCGACTTTAATAACGATGGCGGCGCCGACCTATTGATCTCGGTGAATAATGCCGCGCCAATTTTGCTGCGGAATAAGGTCGCAGCGCGCAACCGCTGGCTGGGGGTAAAGCTCGTGGGTAGGAAATCAAACCCCGATGCCGTAGGTGCGCGCATTACCTATCGGGCGCAGGATTTAGAGCGAAGCCGCACCAAAGTAGGTGGAGGCAGCTATCTTTCCGACCACGATCCGAGAATTATTTTAGGCATTGGACAACGAACCAAAGTCGATTGGATTGAGGTAAAGTGGCCGCTGCCTGGCGGAGG
The DNA here is from genome assembly GCA_019247235.1 of Acidobacteriota bacterium. Classification (GTDB taxonomy): domain Bacteria; phylum Acidobacteriota; class Terriglobia; order Terriglobales; family Acidobacteriaceae; genus Gp1-AA145. The sequence continues at coordinate 98 of JAFAPG010000453.1, read as the reverse complement.
GACGGAACGATTTGAGAATTTGCCGATCAATCGATATATCACCATTGTCGAAGGCCAAGGGAAATGGAAGTAGAGGGAGAAAAGGTCGCAAAACCCCC
>JAFAPG010000376.1 GCA_019247235.1 Acidobacteriota bacterium | reverse complement strand
GCGCCAGCGTAAACGTGAGGACCCATCCATCGACATGCACGGACTCGGCGCGCGGCAGATTGCGCCAGTGCGCCGCTAGCCAGTAAGTGGAAGCCAGCGACAGCAGCAGGCCTAGTGCTCCGCCGGCCAGACAGATGAGCAAACTCTCTGTCATCTGCTCGCAGATGAGAACAACGCGGCTGCCGCCCAACGCGCCGCGCACCGCAACCTCCCTGCGCCGCGCTGCCGACCGCGCCACCAGCAGGTTGGTGAGGTTCAGGCAGGCAATCAGGAGCATGCAGCCCACAGCGCCCTGCAGTACCAGTAGAGGCGTGCGCACATTTTTGGCCAGGTCGTCGATCATCGGCCGGAACCACACGTCTTCGGCCACAGGCTTCGACGCATTAGCGAGGTGGATCTGATACTGCAGCGCACTCACCTCGCCCGTCGCCGCCGCTGCGCTCATACCCGGCTTGAGTCGTGCCACCACCATGCTCTGGTGGTCGGCGTGCCCGTAGTGGCCCGGCGAGTACGAGAAGGTCTGCGCATACGGCAGCCAGAATTGAATCTTGGCATCGGGATACGTAAACCAGCTCGGCAGCACGCCAATGACTGTAGTTGGTTTCGTGTCCAGATGAACCTGCTTGCCGATGATCGACGGATCGCCGGCAAAGCGGCGCTGAAAGATGCTCCAGGTCAGCAGCACAACGGGCTGCCCTTCCGGCTGGTCTTCAGCGTCAGTAAAGGTCCGCCCCAAAACCGGCGACACGCCGAGCAGGGGAAAGAGATTGGCCGAACCTGCGGCGCTCTGCACAACTTCAGGTAGCTCACTCTGCACGCCGGAGATGATGCCTCCGTATGCGCGCATGGCGGCCATGTCTTCAAAGCCGTGGCTCTGCGCGCGCCAGTCGCGGTAGTCGCCGGCGGCGACGGTACTAAACCCATCCCCGCGTTCGTCGTGGCGAAAATGATCGTAGAGCATCACCAGCCTGCCGGGATCGCGAAACGGCAGGGGCCGCAGAAGCACAGCACGCACAATGGTGAACAGCGATGTGGTTGCGCCGATACCGAGCGCCATCACGAGCACCGATACGATCGAGAACCTCGGCGAGCGCCACAACGTGCGCACGCCATATTTAACGTCGCGCAGCAATCGCTCGAGCCAGTTCCAGGTCCACACGGCCCGCGTCTGCTCACGTATCACAGTAGGGTTTCCGAAAGCGCGCACGGCGGCAAAACGGGCCTCTTCCGCGGACAACCCGAACTCCTGTTGTTCCTCTTCTTCCAGTTCAAGGTCAGACTGGAGTTCTCGCGCCAGGTCCTCATCCCGATTCTTCCACGGCCACCATCGCATATCAGCTCTCCTCGGCGGCAGGCCACATCACGCGGGCCACCGCGTCCGCCATCTGCTTCCACTGCGATTCTTCGACCACAAGCTGCTTCTTGCCTTTATCCGTCAACCGGTAGTACTTGAACTCGCGGTTGCGGTCCGGCGCCGTCTCCCATTTGGACACCACCCACCCTCTCTTTTCCAGCCGATGCAAGGCGGGATAAAGAGAACCATGCTGCATCTGCAGAAACTCATTCGTGGCCCTCTGAATATGCTTGCCGATCTGATGTCCGTGCGCCGGCCCATACAGAAGCGTTTTCAGGATCATCATGTCCAGCGTTCCCTGCAGAACGGCACTGCGTTGCTTCGACTCTTTCGGCATGGAAGAGACTCTACCCTCAATAACGCCGATGGTAGTCATTCGACTATCAAATCGTCAAGATGTATCGTGAAATGACGAGATCAGGCGATAGCACTCACTGATTTGAGACGACCGGCATAGATCTCTGATGCTCGGGCTGGCCTCAGTCGAGCTGAGGATTTGATCTAACGGTCCATCTTTGGCATTATTGCTCCAAGGTTGTTGCTCCAAGGTAATGGTGCGCAGTGCGATTCAGAGTCTTCCCCACTCTTCGCATCGCTACCGGTTTGGTCCTGGCTGTCCTGTTGGGTGTTGTTGGATATCACGTCCTCCGTTGGAGGATTCCGGGCTCCTCAGAGGCGTTGCTGGAACAAGCCGACGAGAAGTCGTGGGTCAACAACTGGATTGCAGCCGAACCCCTCTACCGACAAGCTGAACTTCGATTTGATCAGCAGCATGAGCTGTCAAAGGCTCTGTACGCGCACGTCAGCGAAATTCCTGCCCACAGTGAGTCGTCGATCAGTGTTCCGGCTCAGCTTGCCGAACTGACAGAGGATCTTTCTTTGCCGCAAGCCAAGGACCCTGAGACAAGACTCCGCATCCTGACGATCCTCGGGATGCTGGAAGTGAATTATGACTCAGCAATGGCACGAGACACCTGGGCCCAGATCGAAGCTCTCGCAAAGCAGCGACATCACTACTTGCTCGCATCCAGGGCAATTGGCGAACAAGGTATTGCAGCATTCCTTCTTGGAGACATCGCCGCTGCGAAGAAAAACGTGGTCAAGGCGTGGACCGTGGCAAAGGTCTTCGATCCTGCTGCCCACATCCGATATGCGAGCGTCTATGGCACTGGATTGGTCGAAGTGCAAAAGTACGGTGAAGCTCTTGGACCGCTCGATGAGGCAATCAAAGTGTCCAAGGATAAACCCGAAGTCGCGTATCCAACGTGTTTCAGCTTCCGGTTTTCGTCCTCCAATTGCTTCAGTTTCTTGGCATCCCCGCTTTCCATGCCCCCGTACTTGGCCTTCCACCGGTAGTAGGTCTGCTCCGTGATGTTGTGCTGCCGGCATAGCTCCGCCGTCGATGTTCCGGCCTCCCCTTGCTTCAGGATCGCGATCATTTGCTCTTCCCTGTGTCGGGTGCCCTTCATAGCCGTTCTCCTCTCCCTTTCTGGCCTGCGGCTCGTTTCCCAGCAAAAACTTCGCGCTACGATGGCCTATAAACCATCCTTGCCCACTTCCTCGACCCGCAGCTACCCCCTCTTTGTCTCTCTAAAGAATGCATCTACGCAGTCACACCTTCCTTGGCAACTATGGTTCGGGAGAACTCACATCTGAAATGGTTCAGTTTTTGGGGGCTGGGTCACGATCAACTCTGATAAGCAATGAGGAATGGAAGAACTTTGGAGAGTCTGCCACAGGCTTCGCGCCGACCTCTAAAGACCGTCGCTGGCGTCATTGGGCCCGATTCTCGGAAGGCATACTCAGAAGCAATACTCCTTCCGTTAATGCCGCTTTGTCTAGAAGCTGTCGCTGTCTCATCAACTTTCGCCCGGTAGCGGTAGCGTTCTTGGAGGCACAGGCGAAGATTGGACAATCGATGTAGTGGTCTGACCGTGAGCCAGGAATCTATCGAGCACTCGATCCAAGTTTGAAATTTCCTTCAGGAAGACTTTAAGGATGAAACAGTCTTCGCCGGTTATGCGATGACACTCTGTCACTTCGGGGACTGTCTGGGCCAGTTCCGCCACTTTGTTGAGGTGGCCGGGAAGCGGTCGAATACGCACGAATGCCGTGACGTGGTACCCGAGTTCCTTGGGGTTCAGCTCCATCCGATATCCCGCCAGGATTCCGGTCTCCTCCAAGCGAACTAACCGTTCTTTGACCGCAGGATTTGACATACCAATTCGGCGTGCGAGGTGCGAAATCGGTGTGCGCGGGTTCTTTTCGAGCAGTCGTAGCAACATGATATTTTTGCGATCTGCCAACAATCCCTTATTATTCATAGTTATTCAGGCCAATATCCTAAAAATAGTTAAACACAACCCGTCCCTGTCTTTAATAATACTATTCCCCGACCTCTCCCCGAAATGGGAGCATACAGAAACGGAGCCGATCTTTATGGAAATCCAATTTCACTCCGTTCTGACCGTCGCTACGCTCTTCTTCTTCGGGCTGATCAGTCCAGGTCCGAACTTCTTCGTTGTCTCCCAGAGCGCGCTCACATTCGGAAGACGTGCAGGCTTTGCGACCGCTCTCGGCGCCGCCGCAGGAGACGCTGTCTACAGTAGCCTTGGATTGTTCGGCGTCAGCGGACTCGTTGCGGCTCGTACGACCATGATCGTCGTCGATCTTCTTGGCGGCGTATATCTCCTGTGGTTGGGAAAACGAGCGTTCACCAGGGCTGCGAGTTCCGCACAACCACTCATCTCGGTTCCGTTTGCATTCATGTCAATGCCATGGCATTTTTGGCGAGGTTTTTCGACGGATCTTGCGAACCCCAAAACTGTGATTTTCTTCGCCAGCATCTTCGCGGTGACGATTACTCCAGATACATCGAAAGCTGCTCGCATAGCGATGCTTACCGCGATATTGGCGACTTCAGCTGTATGGAGATCTCTTCTAGCAATGATCTTTTCTGCATCTATTATTCGTGCACTTTTCGAACGCATGCGGAAAGTTGTCGAGCGCACTTTCGGGGTAGCCCTGTGTTTCTTTGGAGTCGTTCTTATTAAGCGAGCGATATCGTAATGTGGCGCACCGGCGAAGGAGCGTACGTTCTGTATTGACATGATTTCTCAGACAAAATGGCTACATCGAGAATTCGTTTTCAATCTGCCAATCGGTGTGTTTCCGCCTCTCTTAGAGCGATTGCGTGGCACCCCTGCACGCGCCGAGCAACTGGTGAGAGGAGTCCCCGAAGACATTCTGGCGATCCGTTTGGACGGCTCGTGGTCGGCGAGAGAACATCTCGGCCATCTCATCGATTTACAACCTCTCGATGAACAGCGCCTTGCTGAGTTTTTGAGCGGCGCGGAACTGCTGTCGGCGGCAGATGTTGAAAATCGCGCTACCGAAGTTGCCAACCATCGCACCGTGCCTACCACGAAAATCATTCGCCTGTTAACTGAGGGCCGTAAAGAGTTGGTAGCCCAACTCGAGCTGCTGACGGAAGCCCAAGTTCAGCGTGTCGCCTTGCACCCACGGCTACAACAGCCGATGCGCCTCTTAGACTGGATCTATTTTCTTGCCGAGCACGATGACCACCATCTGGCGCTCGCGCGTTCCGCAATTTCCAATGTGGTAAGGATGACAAATGAGCACTGATCTTCTCAATCCGACAGCTCATTCGTTTTCAAGTCAGCACATGAACAATCTATTTGAGATCCCCTCGAACGTAACGTATCTCAACTGCGCCAATATGGCTCCACAATTGCGCGCAGTTACGGAGGCCGGTCTTGCCGCGGTTCGAGGGAAAGCAAGTCCGTGGAAATTGTCAGCTCCCGAGTGGTTTTCAGGTGCAGAGGAATTGCGCAGTTTAGCGGCGCAGTTGTTGGGCGTCGAGACCGATGGTGTGGCGCTAATTCCAGCCGTGAGCTACGGAATCGCAGTGGCTGCTGCCAACATCCCGGTCGCAAAAAACCAGAGCATCGTTTTGCTCGATCAAGAATTTCCCTCGAACGTATACGCATGGCGGGAATTGGCCCGTCGAACAGGAGCACAACTCATTACGGTCAAGCGGGCGGCGGCTGAGTCGTGGACTGACGCACTTGAGCCTGCCATTACTGGGAACACCGCTGTTGTTGCGGTCGGCCAATGTCACTGGACCGATGGAGCAAAGATCGACTTGGAACGCGTCGGCAACCGCGCTAGGGAACTTGGCGCTGCATTGGTGGTTGACTCAAGTCAGTCACTCGGCGCCTGCCCCCTGGACATTGCGCGAGTGCAGCCTGATTTTTTGGTTTCGGTAGGCTACAAATGGCTCCTGGGCCCCTACGGGCTTGGTTATTTGTATGTCGCTCGCAAATGGAGACATGCGGTCCCTATCGAGCAGTCGTGGCTCACCCGCTCGGGCAGCGAAGACTTCGCACGCCTGGTGGAATACCGAGACGACTATCGTCCTGGCGCTCGTCGCTTTGACATGGGCGAATTTCCTCAATTCGTCCTCGCGCCGATGGCGCGGACAGCGCTGCAACAGATTCTCAGTTGGGGAATTCCGCAGATTAATGGTTCGCTGACTGCGATCACCGAAGCGATCGCGCAGCACGCCAGCAACGAAGGCTTCACTGTGCTTCCGACAGGTCAACGATGCGGGCAGATGATCGGCATTCGTCACCGCAGCAATATTCCAGATGAATTGCCGAAGGTACTAAGGGAATCAGAGATTTACGTCAGCATTCGAGGAGATTCAATTCGGATATCTCCGCACCTCTACAACACACAGAACGACGTTACCCGGTTATTCGCGGTCCTCAGACGGGCATACAGCAGGAGCTGATTTTGGGAAAGAAGGCAGGTTGGATGCTGATGTTGATTGGAACAGGGCTCTTTTGTTCCGGCACCAATAAGGCAAATGTAGGAATGACAACGACGCTGGATCAAGCCCCAATCAACACTCAACCAGAACTCGAATCGATCTTGGAGATGGCACGCCGATCTACGTACTCTTACGACATCACCAAATTTCTATCCAACAGCATTGGACCCCGACTAAGCGGGTCGCCACAAGCGGCCGCTGCCGTTACATACATCGCGCAGACAATGCGCACTCTTGGGTTGGATGTCAGGCTGGAACCCGTAACGGTGCGGCACTGGGTGCGGGGCAAAGAAGAAGCTGAGCTGGTTCGTTATTCCGGACAGGCCGAACAGGCAACTCAGAAAATTATTGTTACCGCTCTGGGAAACAGTGTTGCCACACCCACGGATGGAATTACAGCGTCGGTCTTGGTCGCAGATAGTTTCAAACAACTTGAGCAACTGCCGGTAAGCGAAGTAAGCGGCAAAATTGTTGTTTTTAATTACCCCTTCGACGAGTTTGCTGCTCGGGCGGGGCGCTGGGAAGAGGCTTACGCTGCGGCAGTCGAATTTCGCAATACCGGCCCATCCCTAGCAGCACGGAAGGGAGCCATCGCAGCGCTTGTGCGCTCCGCTGGGTCAGGTGCTTTTCGTGTAGTACACACTGGCGTCACACGATATTCCGAAGGCAATCCAAAAATCCCGGCGGGAGCAGTTTCGGCTGAAGATGCTGCCCTTATCTCAGGTCTGGCAAAACAAGGGCCGGTTCGAATTCATCTCGTGCTTACGCCGTCCGATCTTCCCATGGAACAGAGTTATAACGTAGTCGCAGACCTAAAGGGCAGCGAGCATCCGAAGCAAATCGTGATAGTGTCCGCGCATTTGGACTCGTGGGATTTGGGAACCGGCGCTCTTGATGATGCGGTGGGCATCGGAATAGCCATGGATGTTCTGCGCATCGTCCAAAAGGCTTGCCCAAGTCCGAACCGCACGATTCGGTTCATTGCCTGGATGAATGAAGAGAATGGCGGTGCTGGTGGTCGAATGTACGCTGAGAGGCATTCATCAGAGCTGAAGGATCACGTTGCTGCCATTGAGATCGACTATGGCGACGGCCGTCCCCTCGCGCTCAGCGTCGCTGGGATTCCACAAAGAGTCGCGCCCATTTCGGGAACATTACACAAAGTCGGCGACCACTTGGCGGTGTTATCAGAGTCACAGACAGCCCCGGGCCCGATCTAAGAGCAATCAACCAAGAAGGTGTTCCGGCCATCGCACCGCTGCAGGATGCGCGGCATTACTTCGATTATCATCACACCGCCGCTGACACATTCGACAAAGTGCGCATTGAGGAAGTGCGCAGAGTGGTCGAAGTCATTTCACATCTGGTGTACGCACTAGCAGTCGGTAGTGAAACGAGCGATTAGAATCACGGCATGTCGAATCGATGAGTTCGTCCGGTACAGCAAGGTGCTGCATGCCTTAACCGCCGATTTTGTGCGCGCGGTCCCTGAGGACAAGTGGGACTTTAACGCCAGACCCGCCCGGAAAGTCTGGTCGGCCACCGGCACCGCAGCGGATTGGCAACGGCTTCGCGCCGGTTCTGCAAGCAACTCCGGCACGTCATTTGTGTGCCCGGTGTCTACAATGTCGCGCTGGCGACCAGAAAGGTCGATTGGACCCGAAAGCACGAACACTATACGGGCCTCTGACTTGGGTCGCGCTCCTAGCCGCGCTTGACGACAAACAACGACAGCTGCTCGCCATACTGGAGATACCGTGGACATCGACGCGCCAATCGATTGGGACGGAACCCCCTTTAGCTTTGCCCTCTTCACGTGGGAGTTCGTTCAACACGAGGCGATCCATCACAGTCAACGGAGCGTTTATGCCTCGCTCGCAGGGTTCGACACCCCGATCAACTGGCGCGCCTCGTGGGGCTTGTAAAGATCGACTCGACTCATAACATCAAAGATCAAAATCAACAAACAAGTC
>JAFAPG010000364.1 GCA_019247235.1 Acidobacteriota bacterium | reverse complement strand
AGAGAAACGTTCTCGTCCCATATCTTGATCTGACAACCTTCGCCGAGCAAGCGTTTGATGAGCTGTACTTGAGGGCTCTCCCTGAGATCATCGGTTCCGGCCTTGAAGCTCAGGCCTAGAACCGTGATCTTGCGTTTGCCCAGGCCTCGTACGAGTTCCTCGGCGCGATCTAGATGGGCCTGATTGCTGGGCAGGATGGCGTCAAACAGTGGCAGCTCGAGATCGAGTTCTTTCGCTCGGTAGTTCAAGGCGCGCACATCTTTAGGAAGGCAGGATCCGCCAAAGGCAAAGCCTGGCTTCAGGTAACTAGCTGAGACATTCAATTTCTCATCAGCCAGGAAGATCTCCGTCGCCGACTCGGCATCTACTCCCAGAGTTTTCGCCAGAGATCCTACTTCGTTAGCAAAGGCAACCTTCAAGGCGTGCCAGGCGTTCGAGACGTATTTCACCATTTCTGCGGAACGGAAGGACGTCTGAAACAGGCGCCCAGGCGCCCAAGCGTAAAGCTCAGCCAGGGCGGCGGCATGCGCTGAGTCAGCCGCGCCAACAATGGTGATGGCCGGCTCCAGAAAATCATTGACCGCCGTTCCTTCGCGCATGAACTCAGGATTGACGCAGACCCCGAAATCTTTACCAATTTTTTTGCCGCTGGCCTTTTCAAGCGTGGGTACAACTAGGGTCTCAGCCGTGCCCGGTAGCACGGTGCTACGCAAAACCACCAGGTGAAAGGCGTCTTTTTCCGTGAGAGCCTTCCCTATATCACGGCAAACTGGCTCGACATGCCCTAAATCCAGCTTTCCACTCTTCAAGCTGGGCGTGCCTACACAAAGAAACGAGACCTCGGTTTCTAGGACCGCCGATCGGGCATCGCTGAGGGCGTGCAAACGACAAGCTTTTCGTCCCGTTTCCACCAATTCAGCTAATTGGGGCTCGACGATGGGACTTTGGCCACGATTGATGGCCTCTACTTTCTGAGAGTTCAGATCAACACCGGTAACCGAATTACCCAAATGTGCGAAACAGGCTGCAGTGACCGTTCCCACATAACCTAAACCGAAAACGCTGATTGATTTCGTCATTCTGAGTTCCAAAACCTGTGATCACACACCGAAGTTTCAAGAAGCAGCAGAAAACCGGTGGCGCACTCCAGAGCCATCCCTACAACCAGTTTTCCGGGATTCTAAGACAGTCTCTATTGCATACTATAAGGCAGGTTTAGGAAAGTTACGCCGGTGACCGAGACAAAGCAGGGGAAAAGCCGCATTCTTCCCTGTATGGTCAGGGTTTCGCAGACGGGGGAGGGTAGACGAGTGACTGAGCGCCGCCGGGTTTTTTTCCTGTTGGATTCCTTCATGATTGGCGGGACCGAGACCCAGGCGGTGGAACTGGCCCGGCGCTTACCGGCCTTGAATTATGACGTGACCATCGGCTGTTTGCAGATGGAGGGGCCACTGCTCGAACGTCTGCGGAGCACTCCGGTAAGAGTGGTGCACATTGACCTTGGCGGCGGAGTCGATTCTCCGAGCGGCATGCTCGCGCTAATCAGGTTGGCACGATTTCTACGTCGCGAAGGTTTTGAGATTTTGCACGCCCATGATTTGTGGTCCAACCTGGCAGGCATGGTTGCGGCGGTGATGGGCGGAGTTCCGGTCCGCATTACCAGCCAACGAGATCTTTCCCATCTACCTTGGTATGGGACGCGGTATCGGCGTCGCATTTTGCGTTTCGTTCAAGCCCGCTCCTCCATGATCTTAACCAATGCCAAAGCCATCCGTGATGGGTTGATCCAAGAAGAGGGCCTGCCCGAGAAGAAGGTTTGCGTCGTTTATAACGGCGTTGACCTTGAACGGCTGCAACGCGTGCCGCGAAATCGCGAGGCGCTGTTTCCGGGCAGCACGGGAAACAAGCTGGTCGTGCTGGTCGGGAACATGATCAGCGACGTCAAAGGACATCGCACGTTGATTTCTGCTGCACCGGAAATACTTCGATGCTTCCCGAGAACCCAGTTTGTACTGGTGGGAGATGGCGTAAAACGCAACGAATTTGAAGCCCAGGTTGAGCAATTAGGCCTAAAGAAGCACTTTCTGTTCCTGGGTCGGAGAACTGATGTTCCTGAAATTCTCGCCTGCGCTGACATCGGCATCCTGCCCTCGCGGGCTGAAGGATTGCCCAATGCCGTCCTCGAGTATCTAGCTTCGGGCTTGCCCGTGGTGGCGAGCGCTTTAGGGGGGAACCTCGAAGTCATTGAAGATGGCGTAACGGGCGTGCTGATCCCACCCGAAGACCCCGCGCGCCTGGCTGACGCACTTACCCGGTTGATGGAGGATGAGCCCCTGGCCTTGAAACTAGCCGCGGCTGGCCGCGATCATGTGTCCAAGAACTTTAGCTTCGAACGGCTGGGCGGGGAGATTGATAAGCTATATAGCAGGTTGCTTCAGGCCAAGGACCGGAGTGAGCTAGGTCCAAAGGATCAATCGCAACCTGTCTTGAGCAGGTAAGGAGCGCTCTCTTGCGGGAAGCCGGCGGCAACAATCGCGTGAAGATCCTCCAGATCGGCAATTATCCGCCTCCCATGTGTGGGTGGGCGATGCAGACAAAGCTGGTGATCGATGAAATTCGCAAACGCGGGTACGTCTGCGATGTGCTCAAAATCAATGAAAACCGTCACGTTAAGGATCCGTCCTACGTGGACGTGCAAAACGGGCCGGACTATTTGTATAAAGTCGTGCGCTTTCGTCTTCGTGGGTACCGGATCAATGTCCACGTCAACGGACAATCGAAAAAAGGGTACCTGCTGGCATTGGCTGCGCTGCTAGTCGCGCGTTTCACCTTGTCTTCAGGGTTATTGAGCTTTCACGGCGGACTGTCCCAGCATTACTTCCCGCGATATGATTCGCGGAAACTGCTTTGGGCTTTTCAATTGCTGTTCCATGTCGCCGGGCGGATTGTTTGCAACAGTGAAGTCGTAAGAGATGCGATCGTAGCTTACGGCGTTCGTCCAAGCAAAATTACCGCGATTGCCAGCTTTTCTACCAGGTATCTTGATTTCGAAGCAAAGCCATTCAACACCGAACAGGAGAAGTTTCTCGAAGAACACACCCCTGTTTTCTTCTGTTACGTTTCCTTCCGCCCAGAGTATCGACTGGATCTGCTGCGCCAAGCCATGGCAGATTTTCGCAGGCATTTTCCTCGAACTGGCTTTATATGGTTGGGCTTTCCCGAAAAGGAGATGCCAGCCGCCGAGAAGTATGTCCAGGCTTGGGGGAAGGACGAGCGAGCCAGCCTTTTGCTACTTGGGAATCTTGATCACGACGCGTTTTTGTCCCTGCTCACTCGCTCAACCGCCTATATTCGCACGCCCGCGTGTGACGGCGTGAGTGCCTCCGTGCTTGAATCGCTAGCGCTCGGCGTACCGGTAATTGCAAGTGAGAATGGAACCCGCCCTAGAGGAGTTCTGACCTACAGGGAAACTGATGTTCAGGATCTTTGTGCTCGCATGTCGTATCTGATGGAGAATCGTTCCTCGGTCAATGTCTCTTTAGGAACGCAGGAAAAGGATAACGTCTCGACCATGGCTGATTGGATAACCAACGACAGCGCCGCCGACCAAGAGAAAGAGATGTCCCATGCCATCTGAGTCGCGCCGGGGCCTGTCACCGAGGCGCCTGCGTGCCTTCAAAGCTGCAGAGATTCGTGAGCGCGTACGTCAGGAATGGGCCAAGCGAGTAGATCTTTTGCGTTATCGGCTGCATCTTGGTTTCACGCCGACTAAGTCAAGGCAGGGGAATTCCGCGAATTTTTTCTTTTCCGCCGAGGACCTTTCTGGGATATCGGAAATGTTGCGAACGCGCTTTGCCCCGGGCGTGGCTGAGAGCATTCGTTCCGCGGAGCGAATTTGCGCGCACCGTTTCGATCTTCTTGGGTACGAAGATCTTGATTACGGAACTCCCATTCGCTGGCATCTAGACGTGGTGCACGGCAAGGAGGCGCCACGAAAGCCCTGGTACAAGATTCGTTATCTAGAGTTTGCCGAGGTGGGAGACGTTAAGATTACTTGGGAGCTAAATCGTCATCAGCACTTCATGACCCTGGCGAAAGCTTACCTGGCGACCAATGACAAGCGCTTCGCCGAAGAGATCTTTGCGCAATGGTATGACTGGAGGGAGCAGAATCCCTATCCCATCGGGATTAACTGGTCGAGCAGCCTCGAAGTTGCCTTTCGCACTTTGTCTTGGCTGTGGATGAAGCACTTGCTGGCGGGCTCTGGGATCCTAGCCAAGGAATTCGCAGACGACCTGCTTGCACTATTGGCGGTTAACGGCCGACATCTCGAGCGCTATTTGTCTACTTTTTTTTCTCCCAATACGCATCTCATCGGCGAAGCTGTGGCTTTGTTTTTTCTGGGCGTGCTGTGCCCAGAGTTATCCTCCGCTACGCGGTGGAAGGATATTGGTTGGAAGATTGTTATCGAAGAGGCGAGCCGACAAGTGCTGCCCGATGGAATGTATTTCGAACAGTCGACTTACTACCATGTGTATGCGCTCGATTTTTTTCTGCACGCTATGTTGCTCGGTGAAAGGAATCAGATTCCGGTTCCCCAAAGCCTGAGGCAGACAGTCGAGAAAATGCTGGAGGCCTTAACCCTGCTGCATGGAGCGGGAATTGCTCCAAAATTTGGAGATGACGACGGCGGACGCCTGTTTAACCCCCGTCGCAACCGGGTTGAGCATCTTAGCGACCCCTTGGGAACCGGGGCCGTGCTCTATCAACGCGGTGACTTCAAAGCCGCGGCTCGCCAATTGAGCGAAGAAACTGTTTGGCTTTTGGGAGCCAATGCGGTTGCCGAATTCGACCGTCTTGAACAGACCCTGCCTAGATCGTCCTCCCGCCAGCTCTCATCGAGCGGCGTATATGCGATGGCAAGCTCCTGCCCCGAACCATTACAACTATTTATCGATTGTGGTCCCCAGGGCGTGCATTCCGCTGGTCACGGCCACGCCGATGCGCTCAGCATACAGTTAGTGATCGGGGAAAAAATGCTCCTGATCGACCCCGGCACCGGGGAATATGTTGACGAAAGCAATCTGCGTAACGAATTGCGGGGTACAGCGGCGCACAATACTGTAACGGTTGACGCCCGGGACCAATCTTCACCCCGAGGGCCTTTTTCTTGGGAGCGACTGACGAACAGCATGCTCCACCGATGGATCACCACAGGCAGCTTTGATCTGTTTGCCGGCAGCCACGATGGCTATGCTCCGCTCGTTCATCGCAGATGGGTGTTTTACCACAAGCCGGAGTTTTGGTTGATTC
>JAFAPG010000284.1 GCA_019247235.1 Acidobacteriota bacterium | reverse complement strand
TACTTTAATGTGCAAACGATATTTCACCGCCGTAACCAAATCCGCCATCAGCATCGAGAACCCACCGTCTCCCACAAATGCCAAGACCGGCCGATCGGGGAAGGCAACCTGGGCCGCCAGGGCATAGGGCAATCCGGGAGCCATTGTGGCCAGGTTGCCCGACAGGGAATGCATTTGACCACGTTTGGCGACGATCTGCCGCGCCCACCAGGTGGCGATGGTTCCACTGTCGCAGGTTACGATGGCATTCGATGGCAAGCGCTTGCCCAACTCCCAGGCCACCACCTGAGGCTTCATGGGCTTGTCACGACGGGTGGAACGTTCTTCCATAATTTTCCACCACTCCTTCATTCCAGACTGCGCTTTCTCTAAAAACTTGCGATTCGAGTTGCGCTTGAGCAAAGGAATCAGGGCGCGGAGCGTCTCCCGACTATCACCCACCAGGCCCACCTCGACAGGAAATCTCAGCCCGATCTGTTTGGGATCGCAATCGATCTGCACACCCCGGGCTTGATCGGGTTTCGGCATGTACTCGATATAGGGAAATGCGCTGCCAACGATCAGTATGGTGTCGGCATCCTCCATGGCTTCTTGCGACGGGCGCGTACCCAGGAGTCCAATGGCACCGGTGGTATAGAGACTATCGTCGGGGACCACGGCTTTTCCCAGTAGGGCTTTGATGATAGGTGCACCGAGCAATTCGGCTAGCTGCTCGAGCTCGTCTCCGGCCCCAAGCGCACCCTGGCCGGCCAGAATGGCGATTTTTTTCCCCGCGTTCAGGATGTCTGCCGCACTGCCGATCTCGTCGACGCGCGGCACCGGAGGCGGTGGGGCATAGCGGTCGGAAGTATGATGGGGAATATTGCGCTTCGAGCGCATGCTTTTCTTGGCTTCCATCTCCTGAAAATCAACCGGGATAGTAATGTGCGCTACTCCGCGATAAGCCAGAGCGGTACGACAGGCCAGGTCGACAACATTTTCGACGTGATTGGGTCCCATGATGCGCTCGTTGTAAACGGCTACATCGCAAAACAATTTGTCGAGGGCGACATCCTGTTGCGTATGGGTGCCAATGAGATCATGAAATTGAAGACCGGTGATGGCCAAAACCGGCTGATGATCAAGTTTGGCATCATACAGGCCATTTAACAGGTGGATGCCGCCGGGACCGGAAGTCGCCAAACACACCCCCAACTTGCCCGTGAACTTAGCATAGCCGCAGGCCATAAAGGCCGCAGATTCCTCGTGACGCACTTGAATGAAGCGAATCTTCTCTTGACGCGTGCGCAGCGCTTCCATGATGCCGTTGATTCCATCTCCCGGCAATCCAAACACCACCTCGACGCCCCAATCTATGAGCCTCTCGATTAAAAGTTCTCCGGCGGTCATACGCTCTCCCTCAACTGATCTCTCGCGGATCGGATGTCGGGATTTAGGATGCCAGGGCGGAGGCTCACGTGGGCTGCGCGGTACGGAATCATTCATCACCTGGTACAGCGTCCACCCGATTAAACTCTGGCCAGTGATGCCCTAAGGTGTGCGGGTGAGCGAAGGTGGAACTCACGTGCGTCGTAAAATGTTCGGACGCACATCCTGTTCGTCATGAGGTGAGCGATGGGATTGATTCTGCTGATTGTCGTGCTCCTGTTAGTGGTCGGAGCTCTTCCCACCTGGCCCTATAGTACCGGCTGGGGATATTACCCGAGCGGAGGATTAGGATTGATCCTCCTGATTCTTATCATTCTCTTGCTAGCGGGCAGATTGTAAAGGATCCACCGCATCTAGGAACAAGAAACGCTGAGGCTAATTGATGACACCCACCAATCCGCCCGAAAAGTCCGGCTCGTTCGTCCACGATATCGAACAGATCCGGCGTCGCGCTCGACAACACATCGAGAATGGCGCCGTTACTGACGCCTATCGGGGCGATCGCGATACCGTAATTCGCGTCTTGAATGAGGCTCTGGCTACGGAGCTGGTATGTGTGCTGCGCTACAAACGGCATTACTACATGGCCAGCGGGATTCACGCGCAAGCAGTTGCGGAAGAGTTCCTGGAGCACGCCGACGAAGAGCAAAAGCACGCCGATAAAATTGCCGAACGCATTACTCAGCTCGACGGCGAGCCGGATTTTAATCCCGACACCCTAACTCGTCGCAGTCATAGCGAGTACGTGCCCGGTGACAGTCTGGTGGACATGATTCGGGAAGATTTGGTCGCCGAGCGTATTGCGATAGATTCCTACAAAGAGATTATTCGCTACCTCGGTGATAATGATCCGACAAGCCGCCGTGTGATGGAAGAAATTCTCGCCAATGAGGAAGAACATGCCGAGGATCTCAAAACCCTGATCGAAAGCTTAGGTCATGAGAAAGGTGGAGACGAAGAGCCCGGGGATGGCAAACTCAGGCAAATATCTTAGGGGAGGTTGTGCTGGCCAGGAGTAGTGTTTTGAGAGATATAGCGTCCGGTAATCGTTCTCTGTTTGTTCCTCGTTCTACAGGATTACCCCGAGCTCGGTTACAGCGTTCCACCCATTGCCTCTCTGCTCGAGGGTAGGTAGCGTTCACTCATGCCCCGATTTTCTCCCACCAGAGCTCGAGCTGTGTGCCTGCGCGCACAACCTACGTGGCCGCGTAGAAACAGAAAAGGACGAAGCTCCAGCGCCCACTCACGGAGACGGCCGACATTGCTCTGGATCGACGATTTTGAAGTGGGTTTGACCATGTACAAGGCCATGTTTGAGGGCCTTGGCTGGAAGGTGCTAACCGCCTCTAGCGGCGAAGCTGGATTGGTGTTGGCGACTCGGAATGAAGTAGACCTGGTGGTTACTGACTACGAAATGCCCGAGATGGACGGGGCCACAGTAGCCGCTTCAGTGAAGGCGTACGACCCGCAGATTCCAGTAATTTTGTTTTCCGGGAGTACGTTAGTGCCGGGACGTGCGCGACAGTTTGTGGATGCCTGTTGCGATAAGGCAGGCTCTCGTGACGACCTCTTAGAGGCCGTACAGAGTCTAATGCTGAAGAAACGTTCTCGCTCCCTGCAACCCCCGTCTGTCGCTGGGGCGTCTGATCACGGACAAAGGACGGTCGCATAGTCCCCGGACCGAACGATCGTCGAATTCAAGAGCAGGAGAGAGTCGCAATGAAGATCACGTTATGTTCCATCATCGTGGCGTTTGCATT
>JAFAPG010000251.1 GCA_019247235.1 Acidobacteriota bacterium | reverse complement strand
CTCGCAGCCGTCTGGGTCAGTCTCGCTGGCAAACGGTCTCAACCAGGGAATTTTGAAGCCAAGGCGCAGGTCTCGATACGAAAATCCGTGGCTGTGCTTGGCTTTTCGAACGTCTCCGGACGGGAGGAGGACGCGTGGCTGAGCACCGCATTTTCGGAGATGTTGAGCACGGAGTTGGCCGGTGGAGGGAAACTTCGGCTGGTTGCGGGCGAAGAGGTTTCTAATCTTCGGCTCTCCTCGCCTTGGCCTCAGACCGGCTCGCTCGATCCCGCGACCACGCGCCGGATCGGCAGGGCATTAAACAGTGACTTCCTGGTCCTCGGGTCTTATACGGTGGTCGGAAGACCCGACCATGCGCAATTGCGGCTGGACATTCGCCTCGAAGATTCGACCACCGGCGAGATTTTGATGGAGGGCGCCCAAATTGGAAACCGAGAAAATCTGCTCCCACTGGTTTCGGGCATTGGAGCCAAACTGAGGAATCAATTGGGTATTCCACAGCTGGAAGAACCGGATCAGGCGAACGTACTGGCTTCAATGCCTTCAGACCGGGAAGCTGCCCGACTCTACGCCCTTGGGGTCGTGAAATTGCGTGAGTTCGACGCTCTAGCGGCAAAAGACCTTTTGCAACAAGCCTGCCGTGCCGACCGAAAATTTGCCCTCTGCCATGCCATGCTGGCGCGAGCCTGGAGCCAGCTCGGTTACGAACAACGCCGCAAGGAGGAAGCCAAAAGGGCGCTGGACCTTTCCTTAAACTTATCCCGCCTGGATCGTATGCAGGTGGAAGGCGATTACTATGAAAGTCTCCCCGACCACGACAAAGCAGCTTCTGCTTATCGTGCCATGTTCGAATTATTCCCCGACAACATTGAGTACGGGTTACAGCTGGCGGCCGCCGAAAGCGCGGCTGGACACAACCGTTTGGCCTCTGAAACCTTAGCCCAATTGCGCCTCTTGCCTCGACCGGCTTCTGACGATCCCCGCATTGACTTGCTAGATGCACGGGTCGCGGCTACCAAGGATCCAAACCGTCTGATCCTGATCCGCAGTGCTCAGCAGAAGGCCAGTGCACAAGGCAAAAAGCTGGTATATGCCCAGGCTAGAAAAGAAGAGTGCCTGAATCTGAACTACAGCGATCATCCCGCCGACGCGCCCGCCGCCTGCCAAGATGCTTACAACTTATATTCAGCCGCGGGGAATCGCCTGGGCGCTGCCGACGCCATTCGTTTGCTGGGGGACTATGAAGGAGCACGCGGCCATCTCGACGAAGCCATTCGAAATTACCAGCGCGCGCTTCAGATTCTTGCGGAACTTGGCGAACACTATAAGACCGGCGCGGTTCTCAATAATATGGCCATTAACTTTGCCAACCAAGGTAAAGTTGCGCATGCGGAGGAGTTATATCGCAAAGCCAAATTGCACTTCGAGCAGGTCGGCGACCAGCCAGACACGGCGACTGCTCTCGGCAATATCGCGGACATAGTTTTCCTGCGGGGTGACCTATCTTCAGCTCGGAAGCTCTATCAACAAGCTCTCGACATTGAGGCTTCCCTCGAACATCCGAATTTGGCTTACTTCTGGTATCGTTTGGCTGATCTGAATTTGGTCGAAGGACGCGTGCCCGAGGCTCATCAGCTTGCCCAGCAAGGCGTGGACGCCCTGCGCGGCAACCAAGGTGCCTATGGTTATCTTAGTGAGGCACTGAACGAATTAGGCGCGGTATTGATGGCAGAAGCAAAGTTGAGCGAAGCCCATCAACAGTTTCGCTCGGCTCAAGAATTGGATGAAAAGTTGGCAGCCCAGGGGTTAGCCGAGGAAAGCCGGGCCGAGCTGGCGGAACTTGCTCTCGAAGAAGGGCACCCGAAGGAAGCCGAATCCCTGATTCGTCCTGCCATTGCCGAGTTTGAGAAACAGAAAAGCGATCCTGCTTCCGCCAGTGCTTATACGGTGCTCAGCCGTGCTTTATTGGCTCTCGGCAGAAGGGAAGATGCCCGCCTCGCCGTAGAGCACGCGATCTTGCTCGGCCGCACCAGTTCTGATCCCGCTTTGCTGTTTCCTGCCGCCATTCAGCAGGCGCGAGTTGAGATGGGAGCTGGCGGAACGGGAATGAATCTCGCCGCGGCGCGAGTCCGGCTGCTCTCGACGATGGCGAACGCAAAGAAGCTCGGGTACTACCAAATACAATGCGAGGCTCGCCTCACCCTGGGCGAAATGGAAATGAAAGTGAATCCCGCCGAGGGTCGCGCTCACCTGACGGCGCTTGCTGCCGACGCACGTCAACATGGCTTCGAATTGCTTGCCAGAAAGGCGGAGCTGGCAAGAAGCCGCAGCGCAAACCTCGTGGCCACTTCGACCCCACCCAGCTGAGTTTGCGCGCTTATCACCCCGGCAGGCTGCGGTTCTTTCCGCTCGATGAACTCGCGCTCATGGACGGGGCTTCAGTTTTCGCATGGCTTAATTGAGGCCGAAGTCCGAGCCTTGGCGGCATCGGGCGCTCGCGGGGACACGCGGGATTCCTAGGATGGGAATCGGGGTTGTCGATCGGCCCGCTTGCATTTTAGTTGCGCGCCACGCCAATGGTGGCGAAAGGGGAGGCCGATCTCGCTCGCTTGAATCTGGCCTCAAAACCAGCTGGTCGCGGTAGCCGAGGAGGATAAGCGTGCCATCGCCGACGTACTCCGACACTGGCGATCGTCGGCCGATTGGACGGGAACAATTCCTTTCCAATCCAGGCGCATTGCCAATGGTTTACCGTGCGAGCAGAAGTTCGTGGGTAAGGTCTCGAAGATCTTCGCTGCCCAACCCGCGCTTACGCAACTGACGGCGCGCTCTTTGGTTCGTGCAGACGTTCAAGGAGTCTCTGCAATTGCTCTAACACGAGATGGGCGCCGAG
>JAFAPG010000644.1 GCA_019247235.1 Acidobacteriota bacterium | reverse complement strand
GGGCGGCACCGCTCAAAAGCTCGAGAACTCGGCCGGTGACCACCTCGCCTGCTCTATGTTCGCGCAAATATTCGTCTCGGCTCGTGGGGCTAAGCTGCTTGATGCCGAGCTTCAGCCGTCTTTTCTCGACATCACATTCGAGCACTCGGGCGTTGACCACCTGGTTTAGCTTCAGCATCTCTCGTGGATGATGAAGTCGTCTCTCAGCATTGATATCGCTGACATGGATCATGCCCTCTATGCCTTCGGCTACTTCGAGAAAGGCACCGAAGTTAGTGAGGCTGACCACTCGTCCAGTTACAACGGAGCCGAGAGGGAATTTCTTCGTGGCCTCGATCCAAGGATCTCCCAGTGCTTGTTTTAACCCCAGTGAGATCCGTCTCGCGTCCCCATTCAGCCCCAGAACTACGGCTACCGCGGTTTCCCCCACGGTCAATATGTCGCTCGCCTTACGCAGCCTCTTGGTCCAAGACATCTCGGAGATGTGGATCAATCCTTCCACTCCTGGCTCAAGTTCAAGGAACGCGCCAAAATCGGTCAGGCGAGTCACCCGTCCTCGAACGGTTGAACCAACTGGGTACTTCTCGGTCACTGAATCCCAGGGATTGAGCTGTAGCTGCTTGATGCCAATCGCAACCCGACCGTTCGCGCTATCGACTTTGAGGATCCTTGCACGGATCTCGTGTCCTATTGACAGTGCGTCGGCAGGCTTCTCAACCCGGCTCCAAGAGATATCGCCTACGTGCAAAAGCGCGTCCAAGCCGCCGATATCAACGAAGGCTCCGTACTCAGTAAGACTTCGGACCGTACCGCGGACAACATCGCCTTCTTTGAGTTCCGAGTAGCGGCGCTGTCTCATGGCTTCGACTTCCTCGTCCACGATCACGCGCCGATCAACGACGATATCTTCTTCGGTGAGGTCGAGCTTGACGATGCGGCATTCAATCTCACGATCAACCAACTTCTCCATTTCCGCAGGGTCGCGGGCGCCGGAACGAGACGCCGGCAGGAATGCGCGTACTCCAACATCTACGCTGAACCCGCCTTTCACCATCCCGGTCACCCGGCCAACAATGTTTGCTTTTTCCTGGTAAGCTCTTTCGAGAGCTTGCCAGTCGCTGGGCCGCGCTGCCCTGCAAAGAGTCAGTTGATAGTAGCCTTCAGGATCACGACCCTGAATTGTGACCTGCAGCCTATCGCCCGGCTTCACTGCGTGTTTTCCGAGTTCTGACGCCGGTAGACTGCCTTCGGTTTTGAGTCCAATATCGAGAAGCACCGAGTCGTTCGAAACCGAAACTACAGTGCCATCACGGTTGCTTTCTGATGCTTTTGGCGTCCGGTTACTCTCAAATTGCGAGAGAATTTGGCCGAAAGACTCGGCGGTGAGGTCTGGCAATTCTGAGCTATTTCGATCGCGCATAGGCTGCGCTCCCCTTCGATAACAATCAGACGGCTACCAAGGCATTCTAAGCCTTTGGAGGACTGCAGATGTATGGCGGCCGGGGCCCGTGCTGTGTCGCTCGATCGAAATTGTTCGCTTTACCGCTCGGCAGATAACGAACCATGACGTGAGAAGCCGAAAAAGCCAGCGCAGACACTTTTTTCAGAACCAAAGTTGGCCTGTGAGGCTTCCTATTTCATCAACTATTCATCTGATCGAAGTTCCTGATTATCATGTGCGCAGAGGGCAGAAGGACATTGTTAACTGGGCGCATAGGAGGTTTGCATGCACAGGGTGCTCGCGAGAACGTTATTGGTTTCAATGGTCATTGTGCTCGGCTGGAATCGCGCTCTGGCCGATGGAAATCTGAAGAATCTACAGCACATCATCATCGTCATGCAGGAGAACCATTCCTTTGACAACTATTTCGGTGTGCTTGCATACGCGCCGGGTCCGTACCACCGTGGACCTTGTGTTGATGAGGATCACCAGTGTGTCAATGGCTTGTCGTGCACAGTCGATGCAGTGGGGAACCTCAACTGCTCGAATTCGAATGTCGATGATAATGCCCGAGCAGTGAGCGCCTTTCACGAGCTGAGCCGTTGTGTGCGACCCGATCTCGATCATTCTTGGGTGGGCGCTCATAAAGAAGGGAATTTTGCTCGACCCAATAAGACTCTCCTAAGTTTTCCCGCCGACGGCTTCATCCGCGTGAATGACTTGACCGAGCAGGTTGACGGCGGGGTTGAAAATTCCACCGAAGACCAGACCATTGGTTATTACAACCAAAGCGACATTCCTTTCTATTATGATCTCGCGCAAAAATTCGCGATCAGCGATCACTACTTCGCTTCGCTGCTCGGCCCGACCTTTCCCAATCGGTCTTATCTTATGGCCGCAACTTCATTTGGCCATCTCACCACCAATGATAGTTTCCCGCCTCCCGGCGGATACAAACCAATTACCGGCACCATTTTCGATTTGCTCAACCAATATCACGTCACCTGGGCTGACTACTTTCAAGACTTACCCCAAGCGGCCAGCTTTTTTCCATCTTCTTCACACTTCTTGCCGTTCTTAGTTTTTCTCGCTCAGGCTGCGGGGTTACCAGGGGCAGGCGGCCTGCCGCAGGTCTCCTTTGTTGACCCTAATTTTGGCGCGTTGGGAACCGCTCTAGAGAATGACGAACATCCTCCCACAGACATTCAGCGGGGACAGGCTTACGTTTCCCAGGTGGTGAACGCCGTCCGGAGTGGTCCCTTTTGGAGAGATTCCATCATTTTTATTGCTTATGACGAGCACGGTGGATTTTATGATCACGTGCGAGCTCCGCGGGCGCGACAAGGAGGCGCATCTAGTCCAGACGGGATTGCCCCGGGACAATGCGCGGACCTATCCAACCCTCCGGCTAGCCAACAACCCGGAGGAGGTGCTGAGTGTTCCAGCAATTCCAGGAGCAGTTCCGATACCAGCGTTGCCGATGCCGAGGCGTTGTGCCCAGCTATGGCTCTCGATCCGACCGGGCCTTATCCTGCGCAGTGTGCAAATTTCAATCAGTTGGGAAGTCGGGTTCCATTTATTGCCGTCTCCCCGTTTTCAAAGCGTCATTACGTCTCCCACACTGTCGGCGACCACACATCCTTGCTGGCGCTTATCGAGCGTCGGTTTCTAACCGTGAACGGGGTGACCGCTCATCTGACTGCCCGCGACAAGTTCGCGAACCCACTCGAGGATCTTTTTGATTTCGATCATTCACCGTCACTTCATACTCCGATCGGACATGCTAGTCCGCCCGCCGCTGACTGCACTCCGTTGCCGCTTCCGTAGCTCCGAGGACGGGAGAGTGGCGGCAAGCGAATTGCTGTTAGGGATTGCTGAGAGCAGGAGGAGCGGTGCGGCGACTTGTTTTAAGCCTCCCCTCGGCCTGGACCGAGAAGTAGGATCTTGCCCCGGCGCCGATTCATTAGCGTCAGATTCGAGCTACTTGGGTGGGCCCCCATTAACCGAGGCGACCTACTCAGCAGACGCATAGCCGCTTGAGGAGCTTCGAAACTGACTCTTTGCAGTGGGTCGACGTACTCCGCCCCACTGGCACGCAAACGTTCGATGCGGATCTGGGCACGGTCGATTACGGAAGCAAGCTCAATTCCAGTTTCACGGCCCCGATCTTTCTGCAGATGCCGTTTCGCCTTCGTTGGGGAATACCAGGTGGGTTCGCGCCTTGATTCCTGGGGTTGGGTGATTCGCAAGACCTCACAAAGATGAGCATGCGTTCTCACGTCCCCCCGGCGTGCGCCCGCTCGTACTCGGCGCTTGTGCAGAGTGTATTGGAAAAAGGAGTCTTCCTCGATGCGTCCATGTACTCCGGCCTCCTCGAAGGCTTCTAATGCCGCGCTTTGTGCACGGGTTAAGCCGGGCTCGAGACCTCCTTTGGGAAATATCCAGCGTCCTTTGCGGGTGCGAACCAAAAGAAATTCGATGCCCGATTTCGTCATCCGATAGCACACGGCAGCTACCTGCTCCCGAGGGTTTCTCGAACGGATAACGGCAAGAGATTTCCCTGGTAACTGCTGTGAGCGTGCGGGAGATGCCATCAATTGGAAGTTTCGCGCCCCCATAGAAGCAGAGTGCCTGATACGACCGGTTGCGCCTAGAGCACAGCTTGATTCTGGGGCCGGCCTCCGCCTGGTCAGAGCCTTTCCTCATGGTGCTGTCACTTGGGATGGCAACCGAATCGCGGATCTGCGAACGCATCTTTCTGCATACTTGTCGATCCGACGTGGATTGGACAACATGTTGATTCTGCCCACAGTCTGCATGACTGGCTACCGAGAGAAGATTTTGGAAAACTCATACTGCCTTCGCTG
>JAFAPG010000635.1 GCA_019247235.1 Acidobacteriota bacterium | reverse complement strand
TTTCATCTAGATCTTGAAAGCGCACGTGCCGAGGTGACCCGCCGCATGATGGCCCAAGCTCCCGATGAAGCAAAAATTCAAGCGGCCGACTATGTCATCGATAATAGCGGAAGCGTGGAACAGACACGGACCCAGGTCGCTCAGGTCTATGACTCGCTGCTTGCGCGGATCAAGGCAAAGACCGCTTGACTCAGGACGCGGGCCAGACGTTCAGCCGCGGTCCGACTCTGCTCGCCTGAGCGTATTCGGATGCTGCTGTTCTTCTGGTGCTTTTCGCCGTCGGACATTTGTTCGGCTTTAGCCAGTCCGATCCCAAATGGGGAACCGATGCCCGGGTTGGCTCAATGCGCTCAATTCACTTCGACCTGCAGGGGTTCAACCGCACGTATTGGGACTTTTTGTGGCGGCCGGATTCTTTATGGGGGTGTTTTTTCTATTCACGGCCGTACTGGCATGGCAGCTAGGCGGGCTTGCGGAGGAGACTTTGAAGCTCATGCGCGGCACGGCCGGGCGTTCGCGGTTTGCTTTGCCGCCATTACCTTTGTGAGCTGGACCTACCTTTTTACCGTACCCATGCGCTTTCGCAGTGGTAATCACCTTGTGCTTGACAGTGGCGGCGTGGCTTTCACGCCAGCAAGTTCCCCCGCCTCCATTATCAGAGTAAGAACAGAGAACTCCAGCTGCACCACTGGTCTTAGTACTTTGCGACTCGCCGCCCAAGCGCGTAGCATCTAATTTGCATGCAGGTCACCACCGCGGTATCGGAGCTCGCGCCCAAGCTTGCCTTCAGCGAGATCCTCAACTTTGCTTACGACACCTTCAGCAGCAATAAAGTTCGTTTCATGCTGACCGGCTTAGGCATGGTAATCGGCACGGCCTCGTTGATTTTGGTGGTCACCATCGGACTTACCGGCAAACAATATGTGCTCAATCAAATCCAAGGAATTGGCGCCAATCTGATTTACGCCGAGTATGAAGGAGGGGCACAACGAATCACCAACACTGCTCCCGATCCTTTAACCGTCGACGATATGAAGGTAGCCGAGGAACAGATCTCCGTCATTGTGGCGGCTTCTCCCGTGGTCGAATTAGAAGAGCGTATTCCCGTCGGAGAAGGCAAGGAACGCGACATCCAGATTCTCGGGGTTTACCCCGAGTACCGCAGCGTGCGCAATTTGGTGGTAGCCTCCGGACGTTTCTTCGATGCGCAAGATCAGCAATCCCACACCAAAGTCGGCCTGGTGACCGATAAGTGGGCACAGGAGGTTTACGGTTCGGCGGAAGCGGCGGTGGGGAAAATTATCAAACTGAGTGGCCTACCCTTCACCGTAATTGGTACCTTCCATGAGCGGGTCAACACCTTTGGACAGTCCGAAGTCACCACCAACACCTTTCTGATCCCCTATACGGTCGCGCGGTACTTCACCGAAAGCCCGGTGGTGAAGATGATTTACTTTTCTGTGGCTGATCCGTCGATGGTGGCACCCGTGACCGACCAGATCCGCCGCGTGATCCAAGCGCGCCACCGCGCCGAATCGGTCTATAACGTAACCAACCTTACTCAGCTAGTAGCCGTAGCCGAGAAAACCGCCAACGCGCTGACCATGGTGCTACTGGCCGTGGCCGCGGTAGTGCTACTGGTTAGCGGTATTGGGATCATGAATATCATGCTGGCGACGGTAAGCGCGCGAATTCGAGAAATTGGCATCCGAAAGGCGCTAGGAGCCACCAATCGCGAGATCCGCTTTCAATTTCTTTCCGAAGCAATTTTGATCTCTGTCGGTGGCGGTTTGGTGGGCGTGGTGATTGGCTTGGCTCTCCCTTATTCGGTCCGCTTCTTGAGCGAGTACCGTTTGCCCGTCTCCGGCCTTTCGGCAATCGTCGCCATCCTGGTGTCTTCGCTGGTTGGAATCCTATTTGGAACCGTCCCCGCGGCGCGGGCCGCCAAGCTTGATCCCGTCGAGAGCCTGCGTTACGAATAATGCGTTCGCGACCTAAACTAGACTCCCAAAAACAAGAACGCCGGGCTGGTTGGCCCGGCTCTATCCTTGTCGTTCATCTGTGGGGAACGACTGGTTTCGTCTTTGTCCCCGCGGATTCCTAAAAATCTGTTCTTGTCACCGCTTCGTCACCGCTCGCTTACATTGCTAACGCCAGATTCTCTAACTCCTTTTGCAAAACTGGTAATGCACAACCTGCCATTTCGACCCGGGTGATGGCATCCCTGGCAGCTTGGGGCGACACCCCATAACCCCTCCCCATCAGGAAGATCTGCACCAGTTCCGCGGCTTCCCGAGAATCGACCAGACCTCCGCAGCAGGTCGTTCCGCAGAGCCGTCAATTCGGTGGCCGAAAATCTTTCCCTCATAATCACCTCCGACCTGTACCGCTTCTACCCATTAGACTCGGCTGCAACTGGTTTTGTTGCATGCAATTTACCTGCCGAATCTAGGATCTTTCCGTAGTTTTCAGCAGAAGAACCGTACGGTGTCTTAAACCCTTACAGATCAGTGAAGTTGCTCAACGATAGAGCCTACTGGGGGCGGGCTTTCGCCGGGCGCGGAACCCGATCATGCGTCTTAGAACGACACAAAGTGTCACTTCGAGCAGGAAGTGCTCGCGCGTTGAGACGCGCTTATCTTAGGCAAGCAAAACGCTTGCGAGTTTGAGGCCCAGTTAAGAAGGATCGATCGTGGCCTCATCGACCAGCAGAATCGGTATTTCATCGCGTACCGGATACACGCGGCGGCACTGGCTGCACTTCAAACTGGCTCCATCCGCTCCCTCGGCTAGCGCTGTCCGACAGACGGGGCAGACGAGCATGTCCAAAAACTCTTTTGCGATCATGCCAATATCTTACGTTTCCTCGGCCACGATGGTCGAAGCGGAGTGCAAATTTTTGGCATAATACTAGGTCAGAAATCCGCCCGCAGGGAATTGCGGGAAGTTGAAACAATTTTTTCCCTAGGTTCGTGCGTCCCGCCGTGGGGCGAAGGAATGAGCTCTTGGCCCAACGGCGAAGGACAGGGAAGCGGGTGCAACTCCCGCGCTGCCGCGCAACTGTGAGCAAGGACAAGGCCTTGGTCCACTGGAGCTTGCTCTGGGAAGGTTCAAGGTAGTGACGGACGCTAAGTCTCGGTCCTAACTTGCGAGCCAGGAGACCGGCGCGAACCGACCACAAAACCCCTTTCGCGAGTAAAGGAGGAGTGATGCGGTTTTGCTTCCCGCAGGTTGCGTTGCTATTTTTGAGCGGTCTAGTCTTTGCCCGAGACCTGACAGTTCAAGTGATTGACCCAAGTTTCGCTCCCGTGGCTGGGGCGCAAGTTGAGGTGTCGATCGAAAGTTCCCACCGTCCGATCGCGGTCGAACAGACATCCGGCCTGGGGCGAGTGCGCTTTGAGAACCTCCCGGCCGACATATTAGCCATCCACGTATTGGCCCCTGGATTTCGCGCCGAGTGGCAGAGTGCGAAGAGTGAATCCGGGTCGGCGCCGCTCACGGTTCAACTTCACCTGCCGGTGGCAGGCGAAACGGTCGTGGTTACCTCCACCAGCACTCCCTTGCCCGAGAGTGAATCGGGATCGTCGATCGAGGTACTGAACGGGAAACAACTGGACAGCATGCGACCGGTCGCGGGCTCCGATGCTCTGCGCTTTCTCCCCGGTGCGGTTCTAGCCACCGCCGGTCAGCGCGGCGGGCTATCTTCTCTATTCGTCCGCGGCGGCGATTCCCGCTACAACAAGGTCATCGTCGACGGCGTCAGCGTAACCCAGCCTGGAGGCACATTCGACTTTGGCACCCTACCGCTGGTCGAGGCTGACCGGCTGGAATTTCTGCGTGGATCGGAGAGCACCCTCTATGGCTCGGACGCTATGACCAGTGTCGTCGAGGTTTGGAGTCGCACCGGTACGACGCGCACTCCGGAGCTGCGCTTCGGCGCCGATGCCGGCAACTATGGCACAGAAAGCGGATATCTCTCGTTTTCTGGTGCCCGCGGAGCCTTCGACTATAACCTCTTCGCCGACCAGTTCAATACCACTGGTTCGGGGGCCAATGACGACTACTCGAATGGTGTGGCGGGGGCGAATCTGGGCCTCAGCTGGCGCGACTGGGCAGGCTTGCGGCTGCGCATGCGGCATGATCACAGCGTAACCGGCGTACCCGGGGCCTGGAACTATAACGGCACGAACGTTTTTAGCGCGAACGGCGCAACTTACACGTTGCTGCCCGATCTGGACCAAAGGGCCCGACAGGACAATTTCTTAGCCAGCCTGGAATTGGCTCTTGATCGGCCTCGGCAGTGGCAGAATCGACTGCGTGGTTCCGTATTCTCGCTCAACACCGCGAACAGCGATTTTTTCACTCAGCCGGGTCGCGTCGATGCGTTTGGGGACAACCTCGATACTCCCTTCAAAGATGTCACCCGAATTAACCGAGCCGCCTTTAACTACCAAGGAACATACAGCGAGAAAAGCTGGGCACAAACAATTTTTGGTTACGAGTTCGAAGACGAGAACGGAACTGTGGGAGATCTGCTGTCGACGAGTTTGAGTCATGGATTGCGACGCAATCATGCACTCTTCGCCGAACAATGGGTGACCTTCCCGCGAGGCTCGTTGATCGGCGGAGGCCGCTATGTTCACAATGAGAGTTTTGGCACGAAGTTTGTGCCGCGAGTGGCGCTGACTTGGTTGGCCTTACCACCAACTGCATGGCTTTCTGGCACCCGCCTCCGCTTGGTTTACGCCACCGGGATCAAAGAGCCTTCCTTTGCCGAGTCGTTTGGCATGGGAGGGGGATTCCCGATTCAACCCAACCCTTTTTTACGCCCGGAAGAGAGTCGTTCCTTCGAGGGCGGATTTGAGCAGGGGCTCGGGGCCCGTTACAGTTTCCGGGCGAGCTATTTCAACAATCTG
>JAFAPG010000612.1 GCA_019247235.1 Acidobacteriota bacterium | reverse complement strand
CTGTAACGGATTGTAGGTCGACCAACCGATAGACGATTCCTCTTCAAACGAGCCATAGCAAGGCGCGCTGCCGCAGGTGATCGCATCAAATCGCCTCGACGTTGTACCTGGGATGAACCAGTTGAATGCGTGCGAGAGCCAGAGATGGTTGGCTCGATTGCCAACATATCCGATGCTCGCGCTCATGTCTTTGCCGATTTCGTGCTGAATGGTTAGATTCCAGTCTTGCGTATAGCCCTCGTTGAACCTCGGATCGAGTGCAACTTCGAGCGCCTGTGTGGGCCACCTTCCTCCATAAGAGGAAGAGAAACCTGCTCTCTGGCTCGGAGTCCGAGGCGGAGTGAATGGAAATGGGTTGGTCAAACTAGTCAACGGGTAGACTAGATTGCCACTTAGCATCGGTTGGAAATTGTCAGCCCGATCGGCTGCAGTTAATTGCTGGTCAAAGCGCTGAACCACAGCGGCGTACGGTTCGGCAGTCGAGAAGCGATTGTAACCAATCAGCCTTACCTGGTCATAGAAAATGCCGTAACCAGCTCGCACCGACATTCTGCCAGAATTCGAGGGATCCCAGTTCAGACCGACGCGGGGCGCGAAGTTTGCCCACCGATTTGGCACGCCGGAACGCGGACATCCCGGGTCTCCGTGCCCTAAGCTGCCCTGCCCTATGGGTGGCCCAGGAAAGAGGAGCCCTGGGGGCGCAGTTGGATAGTATTGGGACTGTTTGGTGAATGTGGGATCCAGACAAATCTGATCGTTGAGATTGTCGACAGGGGGCAAGTACGGCTCCCATCTCAAGCCGAGATCCACCGTCAGGTTCCGCTTAACTTTGTAATTGTCGTCCACGTAAATATCCGTCGCGGGGTGCCGCAGCTCGCTCCTGACTTCGCTATCGGTTTCAAAGTAATTCGGCAATCCCAAAAGCATGTCCGCCAGGGCATTCCCGCTATATTCGCCTGAGAAGTTGAACACCGGATCAGAGAAGAAGTCCTCCACACGATTCACAGCTTCTTTCCGGTAGTCCCCACCAACAGTTATGGAGTGTGAACCCTTGATCAAGCTGATGAAGTCGGTCAACTGCGTTGTCTGCCGGTTCTGAACGAATGAGCCTTGGCCTTGCCCTCCCAAAGATCCGTTGACGCCGCCGAAGAAATCGGTAGGCAACCCTGAGATTACGCCGGAAGTCGGGCCTCCAAGGGTGTCCCAACCGATACTCTTGCTCGGGCCACGCGAGTGAGACATGCGGCTGAATCCGAAGATCGCATTATTCAGCAACGTTGGCGAGAATGTGTGTGTCCATTCAATGCCGACGTTCTGGTTTCTGAAATTTTTATAGTGTGGCGCACCCGGAAAGCCGTCTGTTCCAGTGGCCCGGTCCTGATTGAAGTAATAGCGGCCAAAGGCCGAATCAGATTGAGAGAAATTGTGGTCCACTCGGATCAGGGCTTGGGGTTCGTTGTTGTCGTCCAGGTTGTATTCAGAAGGCTGCTGGAAGACAAAACCCACACCCTTGTTTGGCAACGGCATCAGGGTCTTCACAAAATTCAAAGCCGTTGGGTCGATGCGGTTTGAGGGAATCACATTGCCGGGAAACGCTGCTCCGGTTCTCGGATCAATGGGGCAAGCGATTTGGGCTGTGCCACAGTCGCTGAAGTTGGCATTGCCGCTGCCGTTCAGATCAGGCCGCTCCTGCTTGGTTAGAACCGTCGCTATGCTTTGAGTCGCGCTGCGCCGCTGACGCGTTTCCTGAAAATATGCGAAGACAAAGGTCTTGTTCTTCTGAATTGGCCCGCCGATCGTCCCACCAAATTGATTCAGGCGATAATGCCCTACCGGCGTCCCCGGGGGATCAAAATAATTGTGTGCGTTCAGCTTGTCGTTACGAAGGAACTCGAACAGATCGCCGTGCCAGTTATTCGTGCCGGAATTCGTGGCCGCATTTACAACTCCGCCCGAACTGCGCCCATACTGAGCGTTGTAGTCGCTCGTCTGAATGCTGAACTCTCGCAGGGCGTCGGGCGCCGGGAAAGTCGGCGCCACGGAGAGATACGCATCAGTCATATCGACGCCGTCCAGCAAATAGTAGTTGGAGCCAGGACGATTGCCAGCGACCACAACGCCTTCGTGCTGGCCTTGGCCGTGCGCAGTATTGTCGGTATCGAAAGTGACGCCAGGCATCGTGTACTGCAACTGCAAAGCATCTCGCCCATTCAGGGGAAGGTCTACGACTCGTTCTTGATCGACAACGTGGCTAATGGTGGCATCCGTGAGATTCACGGTCGGTTCAGCCGCGGATTCTACAGTCACCGTTTCGCTCACAGACCCCGGCTGCATCACGGGGAGAACCGAAACGCTTTGATCAACTTGGAGGAGGATGTTCTTCTGCTCGTAGGTTTGGAATCCCCCCTTTTCGACTTTGAGTGTGTAAGTACCCACCGGAAGGACGTTAAGTGCAAAGTC
>JAFAPG010000485.1 GCA_019247235.1 Acidobacteriota bacterium | reverse complement strand
ATCTCGGGCTGCCGATGAGCGGGGAGTGCCAACGACCAAGCGGGGCCGCGGTAGGTCCGAACGAGGCGCTCGGGCTCCGGGAGCTACGTCTATAATGTGGCGCCTGGAGTTCCAGCAAGGAGAAACTGATGTCACAGGCCATTCCAGATAAGTACCGCGATCTGTTCAACAAGCGCGCGTTCGCCAGCCTTGGCACGCTCATGCCCGACGGCTCTCCTCAGGTAACGCCTGTCTGGTGTGATGTGGAGGGGGATCTCGTAATTGTAAACACCGCCAAGGGCCGGCAGAAGGATAAGAACATACGCCGGGATCCACGAGTGGCATTGGCCATCATTGATCCAGACAATCCCTATCGCTATCTAGAAATTCGCGGGCGCGTGATCGAGATCTCCGAGCAGGGAGCCGATACGCATATCGACAAAATGGCAAAAAAGTATCTTGGAGCCGATAAATACCCGTATCGGCAACCAGGCGAAGTACGGGTCATGTACAAGGTTCAGCCTGAGCACACGACCATGATGGGATGAGCGAGGCCTCGAGAAATACGCTCAGATCGTCCTGCGAGCTCCTCCTCTTTGCGGTGACGCGGCGATGAGCCCAAATGACAAGTCCTAGGCAATTGACTTCACCGACCTTCAGATCTCAATCGGACGGACGCGCCTTCTTAGGATTAGCGTTCATTCGAGCAACCGAGGAGCACGAGCACAGTGCTGGTGTCGTTTTTCTGCACCGGAATCTTACTCGACAGGCTCTACCGGGGACTTCGCTTCGTCGAGAAATTTTGTGACGCTATCCACGTACACGTTCGCAAAGTCGACGACCGGCCGTCGCGACAAAATCAGGTGCATGGCCTCCTCTAGTTCCCAGCCGTCGGCACACATTAGCGCCAACATCATCATCGGAGCGCGATGCACGCCGGCGGCACAATGAATGAACACTTTCGCGTCGGCTCGCTCCAGTGCCGGTAAGGCAAAATCGACGCCGCGCTGAAACAATTCTGGCGGTTTTGGTTGAAAATCGTCGTCAGTTGCGTTCCACAATACTTCAATACCCAATGGAGCGGCCAAGGGTGAATCATCGAACTCAATTTGCATATCGATGATATGAGTGATGCCAGCCCGAGCCACCTCGGCCATATTCTCCGCATTCCAAATTCCACCCCCCAGTGCCAACTTGCCGGTAATCCACGTGATATCCATCCCGATTCTCTAGCACCTCGCTTGTCGAAGCTAACCGCCTGCGCGAACTTCTTAGGACGCAGAATACCAAGCTCCGCGTTGCAGGCTTAAAGGAAACCCACCCGGGCCTCTACTCATATTTTAGAGGATATCCCGCTAAGCGCCTGGTTCTACGACCAATCGGTAGGGCAAAGCGCCGCATGCCGAAAGTGCGAGAGTGTGCTGGCTCGCCTCGAGCGAAGACGGCAAAGGTCAATGGAGAGGCTGATTCACCTTTCTAAACTAATCCCACCCTCTGCGGTGCCAGCAATTCCGACGCGGGCTCCGACCAACCGGCGTAGGCGATTTCGAAAACAGATCGGCAATCAGCGACTGTATTGGCTCTTCTTTTTTTCTTGATGGCGCTCCATTCCCAATCGAATCAGCCGATCGATCAATTCAGGATAGGCGACTCCGGAGGCTGCCCAGAGCTTCGGATACATACTGATCGAAGTAAAGCCGGGCATGGTATTGATCTCATTCAGATAAATTCTCCGTGACTTCGGATCCATGAGAAAGTCGACGCGAGCCAGACCCGAGCAGTCGACGGCGCGAAAAGCTCCAAGCGCCAGAGCTTGTACGACCTTGACCTCGGCTTTGGTTAATTTCGCGGGAATGATGAGTTCTGAGCCTTCGTCGAGATACTTGGCAGCGTAGTCGTAGAACTCGGCGCTGGGCACGATTTCTCCGGGTAGCGATGCTTCCGCGCGGTCATTGCCGAGCACCGCGCATTCGATCTCACGCGCCTTGTGCTTTTTGCCCCCTACCCCTTGTTCGATAACGATCTTGCGATCAAATTTTGCCGCTTCGGCGATGGCCGCTGGCAGCTCCTTCTTGTCGTGCGCTTTCGAGATCCCGACCGAAGAGCCCAGATTCGCGGGTTTGACAAACACGGGGTATCGTAGTTCGCGGCTAATATTGTTCTCGACTCGGGCCGGTAGGGATTCCCATTGGCTGCGAAGGATGGTGACATGCTTCACGATCGGTAGGCCGGCGGCCCTGAACAGAGCTTTCATGATGTCTTTGTCCATGCCCGCCGCCGAGCCCAGGACCCCTGCGCCCACGTAAGCAATATCGGC
>JAFAPG010000247.1 GCA_019247235.1 Acidobacteriota bacterium | reverse complement strand
CTGATTCCGGCACTCCGCAGCATGCTTTTGAGAGCGTCGGCATCGGCTTCTTGGGCCACCGACACGATCCGGGGATGCCAGCGCTTGGACTGTTCGAAGGCTAGCTCAAGATTGCGGCCGGCCGCCAGACAACGCACGCGAAAGCGCTCAGGGAAGGATTCAACCACGCTGAGAGTGCTGCACCCGATGCTGCCGGTGGACCCCAAAATCGCCAGATTTTTCATGGATCTAGATATGGTACTAGAAATGGCGCTCGGAACCCTGCTGGAAGACTTGCTTGAGGCCTGACCTGGGGATGCGAGTAGCCTAAATTGGGAAATTCTCGCCTATAACCTCAGCCGAGGAATCAGCCCCCCAGTCGCTTGGCTGTACGCATCGTATTCCTGGCCGAAGGTGTTGCGCATAAACCGCTCTTCCATTCGGCTTTTGATCCAGAATCCGAGCCAAAACAAAACAATGGCCAGTAAGCCGATTGTCTTTCCTCTCTCAATAGCCGTCCCGAGCAATGCTATAAGGAGTCCAGAATAAATAGGGTGGCGCACCCAGGCATAAGGGCCGGTACGAACCAGCTCATGTCCAACCTTGATGCTGACGGCGCTGCTCCAGTTCGTTCCCAGATACATTCTTGCCCAGATGGCCAGAGCGATTCCCGCTGCAGTTAGCAATAGTCCCACCGCGTCCATTGCTGGGTTCGAAGGTAGAAGCCTGAGGGAACGAAACCAGGGAAGATGATTATCATTCGAGAGCAAGTAGCCACCCAGACAAACCGGAATGCCATAGACCAGGCGAGAAGGAAGCGGCGCGCGTTGCTCGGTTCTCTTGGTATTGACGGAGGTTAGGAGCCAAACCAAAGCAAAGGTCACCCAGAAAATCATCACCAGGTTCGCGGCATTCATCTCAACACACTCATACTTCAGTACGAAATTAGAAGCTCCCCGGTTCCCCGTTACTGCATCATGACCCTCCAAGCCGCATAGCACCATAACACTGGCGCCGCGAACAACAAAGCGTCTATGCGGTCGAGCATGCCGCCATGCCCCGGCAAGATGTGACCGGAGTCTTTCGCGCCTGCACCCCGCTTGATCAGCGATTCCGCCAGGTCTCCTAGCTGCGCCGCAGCGTTCAGCACGATCGAGAGAACAATCGTCGGCGTCAACGAACGCGGCTCGATAAACACACCGTCGCGTAGCTCGATCAAATGCGCTCGCTCGAGAGCCCGGCTGATCGGCACGGCATAGTGAAACATCGCGATTCCTACTCCGATACTGGCCAGGAGCGAGGCTAGCGCACCCTCCCATGTCTTATGGGGGCTGACGCGGGGCGACATGCGATGCATGCCGAAAGGTTTACCGATGAAATAGGCAAAGATGTCTCCGGCCCAGACGAGAAACAATAAATAGATCAGCAGGAAACTCCCTTGCCACTGCTCGCGTAATTGCACCAGGCAAGCCATGGGTACGGAAATGAAGAGCAAGGCCAGAGCGGAAACGCATGCCGCGGGGAAGCCCGAGGCCAGGTCACGGCGGTACATGGCTATGACCAGAAACAGAAATGGGCCGAGCACGGCAAAGGACAAGGCAAAGTAGGTGAACCCGGCAGTTGAGAGCAGATCGGTTGAGCTCGGTTGCAGGGCAATCAAGAGGAAGAATAATCCGGAGAATACGTAGCTCGCACGCTTGAGCGGCTGGACACCGTAGGCTTCGGCGAGCCTGAAAAGCTCGTAAGTTGCCAGAAGCGCGATTGCCGCGGCCACGAAAGCCAAGACCGGAACCGGCGCCCGCAATACCACCAATAACACCAGGGGAATGAGCACCAAGGCGGTGAGGACTCGTTTGAGCAGCTCCACTTCGAATCAGCTCCGCAGAGCGCGCGACGAGTGCCCTTCGTTCAGTCCGCCATAGCGACGTTCGCGTTTCTGGTATTCGGCAATTCCTTCGAGCAGGTGTACGCCGCGGAATTCCGGCCAAAGGGTGGGAGTGACGTAGATCTCAGCATAGGCGAGCTGCCAGAGGAGAAAATTACTCAGCCGCATCTCGCCACTCGTGCGAATAACCAGGTCAGGGTCGGGCAAATGGCAGGTGTAGAGATGGCGCGTTATCGCCTCTTCGTCGATTTTAAGGTGCTCAATGCCGCCATTGCTGGCGGCCGCGTGAAGCATGGATTGGAACGCATCGACCAGCTCGGACCGGGCGCTGTAATTGAGGGCGAGCGTCAGGATCATCCCCGTATTGCGCGAGGTTTCCCGCCGCGCCCAATCCATCCTTTCCTGCACAAAGGTGGGAAGCTCGTGCAAGCGACCAATATATTGCAGGCGCACGTTATTTTTGTGCAGCGTCGGGACTTCCTGCTTTAGGTACTGCGAGAGCAACCTCATTAGGAAATCGACTTCCGTCTTAGGACGGCGCTTCCAATTCTCTTCCGAGAAGGCATAAAGGGTAAGAGAAGGAATGCCAATGCGAGAGGCGGTCTCGACCGTGTAGCGCACGGAAGTGACGCCAGCGCGATGGCCGGCAACCCGGGGAAAGTGGCGCTTTCGCGCCCATCGGCCGTTGCCGTCCATAATGATGGCGATGTGTTTCGGAAGCCGGGCTGGGTCAAGCTGGCAAAAAATCTCGGCCTCTTTCGCGTCCAGTCCGGCAGGAATTGTGGCCTGCAAGAAAACCCCTTCCGTTCCAGAAACTAACACAGGGGGAAGGGAGTTGCAATGAACCACCCGGGCGCGAGCCGGCAGAAAACCTGCCAAAGGAGCCCGCTCGTCCGCTTCGAACCAAGCGTTTGCGATTCTCCCTGGCGCGGCCCGCGGCTTAATCAGTCTCTAGATTCTTCTGGGACAATGGATAGTTCCAGACGCTCGGTTCGGCGTAGCACGATGATACGATTTTTGACCCCTACTTGCGTATCCGTCAGCAGACGATGGAGGTCGTCAACGCCGGCAATGGGTTGTCCGGAAAAGCCAACGATCACATCCCCCTCTCGCAAATCCGCTCTCGCGGCCGGGCTTCGGCTGGCCACGCCGAGCACAATAACTCCACTCTGTCGAGGCAAGTCATAGAAACGCACAATGCGCCGATGCAAGGGTACGGTCTGGGCCTCGACTCCGATATAGGCCCGTCGAATGCGGCCTTGTTGCAAGAGACGGCTGGCTACGAACTTGGCGGTATTAATTCCAATCGCGAAACACAGCCCCTGGGCCCCCATGATGGTGGCGGTATTGACACCGATCACCTCACCGCTTGAAGAGACGAGCGGGCCCCCGGAGTTGCCGGGATTCAACGAAGCGTCGGTC
Organism: Acidobacteriota bacterium; assembly: GCA_019247235.1. GTDB lineage: Bacteria > Acidobacteriota > Terriglobia > Terriglobales > Acidobacteriaceae > Gp1-AA145. The sequence continues at coordinate 1,680 of JAFAPG010000247.1, read as the reverse complement.
TGAATAACGTCATCGATCATGCGTCCGGAGTATGAACGTAGGGAGCGGCCGAGCGCGCTGACTACGCCTGCGGTGACCGTGTATTGAAATCCGTAAGGGTTGCCGATGGCAATGGCCAATTGGCCGACGCGAAGCTGTTGCGAATCGCCCAGTTGGGCGGCGGAAAGCTGCGGGCCGTCAATGCGAAGCACAGCTAAGTCGGTTCCCGGATCTTCTCCCACCAGTTGTGCGGGGAAACGGCGACCGTCAGGCAGCGAAAGCTCGATACGCGAAGCATCATGTACGACGTGGCTATTGGTGAGCACCAAACCGTCGGGTGTGAAAACAAAGCCTGAGCCCCCGCCGTGTCGCTCGCGCGGCTCTCCGTTCCGCGATTGACCGGCATTCTGCGAGACCTCGATCTTTGCTACGGCCGGGCTAACTCTTTCGGCCGCTGAGACCACCGCCCGCGAGTAGGCATCGAGCAGTTGCGTATCTGGGTGAGCAGAAACGCTTTGAAGTATGGTGTTTTCCGCTGCTGAGCCGGTCGAGAGATATGTCTCTATCATGGGTGATAGATGATCGAATTTAGGCAGAAGATGCAGAGCTGAGCGCGAAGTCTGTCCATACTTGGCAAGCAAGACCTCAACTTAAGTCTGGAATTCACCAAGGAACAGATTGCGTGCCTTCTCTGGCGACAGTTGTTTATCCGACGGGCATTTATCCTAACGATGTGCAGAATGTGCAGGCGGCGGTTTCCGGCGGTGGCACGGTGTTTTCTCGCCTTCGATTCCTCCGTCGATCCCGTCGCGATCGAGGTCTAATTGGCCGGCGCTTTCCGGCTGCGATTACGTGCCGATTCGTGCCGTGATCTGGGAACTCGTTAGGGACGGCTTGCGGTCCGAGGCCGAATCCTCCCCCGCTTGTGAGGTCTCCTGCCGCGGCTGAGGCGTCTACTTCGCTTCTTGCACAGCCGCGCGTTCCTTGGCATGGACAATCAAGGCGGCAAAGCGGGGATCTCCGTGGAGCGAAGAAAGATCCTGGTCTTTGTCAATGTTTTGATCGGTACTCGGGTTGAGTCCATGGTCCACCGCTTCTCGTAAGAGTGAAAATGCTTGCTCGCGATGGCCTTGAAGCGCCGCCAGACATCCGAGATTGTAGGTGGAGAGCGCCTTATCCGGGGACTCGGGGCCGAGCACACGTTGCTGAATATCCTGTGTTTTCCGTTCGAATTGCTCAGCCTCTGAATATCTGCCTTGGGCTGCAAGATCCATAGCTAAATTGTTCATCGTGATAAGTGTGTCCGCATGTTCGGGGCCGAGAACACGCCTTTGGATCGTGAGCGTCTCCTGTTCCAACTTGACCGCCTCGGGAAAACGACCTTGCAATGCAAGGCTCATCGCTAGGTAGGCTCTCGAATTCAGTGTGTCAGGGTGCTCCGGCCCAAACACACGCGCTTGAATGATGAAGGCATCGCCGGCCAGCTTTTCCGCTTCGGATAGCGAGGTTTTTTCCCCGTCCCACCAGTGTCGTTGTTCCAGAATGTAAGCGAGATTAGCCATCGCGGTCAGCGTGTCCGGATGTTCCTGCCCCAGGACTCGACGGCGAACGTCGAACGTCTCGCGAGCGAGCTTTTCAGATTCTGCCAGCCGGCCCTGCCGTGCCAAGACGTCCGACAGCCGACTCATAGTTGACAAAGTA